>JAJQFO010000002.1 GCA_021201095.1 Lachnospiraceae bacterium | reverse complement strand
GGGGGTAGTATGCGCTTTTTTTGCTATCCGGTAGTTTATGTTTCACAGTAAAAGTTGTACTGCAATCTGCGAAGATACTGAAACTTTACATCGTAATACCCTGGATACTATCCAATTGTCTCAATATTCAAAGATTTTATAAACCGCCCAAAATCCGTAATGACCGGATTCTGGCTGCGTGCTTTTTCAACGACCATATAAATCTTTCGTTTTTTGATGTCCGATACCTCTATCGAAACCACGTCTTCCTCACCGGTAAACAATGGCAGCCAATGTGCCGGGATCAGAGCGATTCCCATATTATTTCGCACCATTTTCAGATGCGTGAGGGGATCATCCGATTGAAACACAACCTTTGGTTCTATCTGTATTTCCCGAAAATCTTCCAGAAGATGGCTGTACGCCTTGTTTTCCGAGGAAGCGGAAATAAGCGGGATGTCTGCAAGGTCTTTCATAGTCAGCCTGGAACGCTCTGAAAACCTGTGGTTTTTGGGCAGAAGCGCATAGATGATTTCTTCTGCGACAAGCTGACAGCAAAAATCATGTCCGGATGACGGTTCCATACAGAAAATCACATCCAGCTTTCCATTTTCCAGCATTTGCTCACAACTATAGTCTGCTTCGCTTTGTAACTGAATCCTGATATCCGGATTTGACTTTTCATATTCGGATATCAGCTTCTCCAGGTTCAATGCGGGCAGGACGCAGCTTCCGAATCCGATATGCAGCACCGAGTTTTCTGCTTTTGCTTTTTCCAGAATATGACAGGATTTTTCGTATTCCTCCATCAGATGCTTCGCCTGTACATAAAATGCGTCTCCAAAGGGAGTGGGAGACAGACGGTTTTTGCGGCGGATAAAGAGTGGAAAATCCCACTCCCGCTCCAATGCACGGATTGCCTTGGAAAGCCCCTGTTCTGAAATGTGCAGCCTGGCGGAAGCCGCCGTCACGCTCCTGTTTTCATAAGTTTCAATAAAATAGTTCAGATTCACAAAATCCATGATAGAGCTTCTCCTTCCTTTTGTTTTATCTTTCGGACACCAAAAAAGCTTTACAGATGGTTGCTTATTGCGCGCCGACAGGTATATTCGTTCATTTTAAAATATAGTACCACAACCTGAGGTTACTGACCAACAAATAATTTCTGATTTAACAAAAAAACATGCCGGGTTATAGTGTTAATTATCTAACAAAAAGAATGGAGGGGTAACATGGATGTATTGGATCATCTGCAAAAAAATGTAGGTGAAGAACACGCGGCAGACAGCCTGGAAAGTGGTACTAATGTTGTTTACAGATGATTAACATCCAGCACCAGATGAATGAGCAAATCATATGGTTTTCTATGAAAACAGATTTTTCGCCTGTTTCATACTTTCCAATGCGATTTACTCTCGGATATTCTGGTTGTTAATCCGGACTGGAACACACCGTTCCAGAATCCTGTCGTAAATGCGCTTCCGGGCAATATCATCGGTGTTTTTCATCTCGGACAGCATCAGGTTTGTGGTCACAATGAGCGGTTTCCGGCTCCGGTATCGACAGTCGATGACATTAAAAACCTGTTCTTTGGAAAAAGCAGAGCCCCGTTCCGCACCAAGATCATCAATAATCAGAAGACTGTATCGGTTCAAACTGTCAATAAACTGGTTACGGTCGTCACAATGCATTCCTGTACTTGGCTCGTTGCTTCGCGGGAATAAAAGCAACATCCAGACAGCAGAAGCGCCCGGCCTGCTGCGGTCGGACGCTCCTGCTGTCCTCTTTGAACATACTGATCGGATGCTTCTTATTGCTCTTTTTCTTTAGCCAGCTTAATCAGACAATCCTTCCCCAGAAACGCCGCGCCATAACAGAGTATCGTCCGATATCCTTCTATTCGCAGATTTCTCGCATACTGCATCCTCTCGATCTGGTCGAGTGCTTCCTGACATTCGCTCTCCAATGTAGCGTTTTTCTTTTTTCCCGGCCATTTTGCCTCAATGACAATAGCCCGTCTGCGGCGGCGTTCTTTGATTATAATATCAGCTCTACCCTTCCCCTGTTCAGAATTTGATTTTACCTCATAACCCGCTCCAGAGAACATTCCTGCAACAAATGCATGGTAAAAGTCTTCTTTGTAATCGTAATAGCTGATAGTATCAAAAAGAATGTCCGAGACATCCTCAGTCAGCTTCGCATCCTCCCCATTCCACCACTCGCCGAACAACTCACTGCGGTCTCTGGACTTGAGTGAAGCCTCAAACCAGGCCTGCACGGTATCTTTAAAAACAGATTTTACTTCTTCATTCGGGATGCGCAGCGAAGTTTTTCCCTCCTGAGGTGTCATACCTTCCGGCAGTTCTTCTGGAAGAACCTGTGTCAGATAGCCAGTCAGGTAGAGAATACTCCATAAATTATCTTCAGAAGAATGAGCTATATCATAGGTCAGATCTTCCCGAATCCGTTCCTGAATAACCCCACCAGAGAGCAATGTCTCAAATTTATCATTTACAAACATGTCCGGAAGGTCAATGAAACGACGGATGATATTATTGTGACTTGTATCCAGCCAGTGGTTGCCCGGCGAGGCATTTGGTTTCAGGCACAGGGCACGCACATGAAGCAGTACATCCCACGGACAATAAATTTCTATCTCTCCAAAGCGATAGCCATCGTACCACCGTTTCATTTCAGGCAGCGCTTCTGATAAATCCGCATCCGCGAGGATCTGTATCACTTCCTCTTCTGTAAAACCAAAACAATCCTGATAACTGATATCTGAAATGGAGTTGGAGACAAAATTATTCGCTCCAGTGAATATACTTTCTTTAGCAACTCTCAGACACCCCGTCACCACCGCAAACTTAAGATTCGGATTGGACTTCCAGGACATCCCCAGAAGAGTCCGGATAACATTCAGCATTTCGTCATAATAGCCATTATCACTGGCTTTAGCCAGTGGAACATCGTATTCATCTACAAGCAGGATGACCTCTTTCCCATAATGTGCGCACATCATACGAAGCAGGATCGTCAAGGCGTTTTTCACATCAGCAAGCTCACCTTTGCGCGCATGGAGCCTGGTAAACGCCTCTCTGTCTTCTGAATCTACCCTGTCGCTTGTCTTCAGGTAATAATGCTCTTTGCAAAGATCAGCCAACACCTGATGCAGCATTTCATACGCATCGGAAAAATCACGCCCGTTCACATCCTTCAGCGTCACAAACAACACCGGCCACTGGTTCATCCACTGTGCGCATAGTTCCTTATTATTTGATATTTCAAGTCCCTCAAAAAGCTCCCGGCTGTCTTTGCGAATATCAAAAAAGCTAGCAAGCATGCTCATCGCCAGTGTTTTTCCAAAACGTCTGGGGCGCGTGATCAGGTTCACCTTAAAGGGAAGAGTCATCATCTCGCTGATCAGGTGAGTTTTGTCAATATAGTAGCACTTCTCTCTCCGTACTTGTTCAAAAAGATCTATACCATAAGGCAGAGGAATCATTGCCATGCATCATCACTCCTTCCGTGCAAAATGTCTGGCCCGTGTGTAATTAATTCTGCTTCCTGTAATTCAATATTTTCAATGTTATTTTGATTCTAACATACAAAGTCACGAGTTGCAAGAAGCTTCCATCTGTTTTCCCACTTCAATATAGTACTCCACAATTTCTTTCTGAACTTCCGGCGGATATAACAAAACTGTGTACGCATTTCCCGCCTTGCTTATCTTTTCAGTGGCAGCAATCCCCTTGGACAGTCCCAGTTCGGTTTGTGTCTGAACAAATTTGCCTTCAAGCTGCTGTTCTTTCACATAACCCAGCGCTGTCAGCAGCCGGAACAGGTCTGTCGCAAATATATGCTTTACATTGTCCGCAGATGTAATCCTGTTCAGCTCATCCCGGATTTCAGCCAAAAGAGAAAGGTCCTTGTATTCATACTTGTCCCCGTCTTCCGGGTTAAGGTAAAACGGTCCTTTTTGCTTTTTTACCTTTTTACCAGGCACGCCTTTTTCTCTGGAGCCATCTCCGGACGCACCTTCCTCAGCCTCTATGCTGGTGACGGCATCCGGATGTTCTTCCCAAAATGCGGTGATTGCCTCTGTAAACCTGCTGCCGTATTTCTCGTATTTGGCCTCACCCACGCCGGATACCTTCAGCATATCCGCTCTGGTGCGCGGACCTCTGGCACTCATATCGATCAGTGTTTTATCACTGAAGATGATATACGGCGGCACGCCTTGCTCTCTGGCAATCGTAAGCCGCAGCTGACGAAGTATTTCAAATAGTTCATAGCCTGCCTTTGTGAGGGAATCGGTGCTTTTCCTGCCGCGGGTTTTTGCCTGACGTTCCGTCCGTTCCGGCTTTTCTTCATCATGAATCCGAATCAGGATGCGCGTCCCCTCATCCTTAAGAGGCGCTATATTCCCCAGGCGGATTACGCTGTATTTATCAGCGGTCTGGCAGAGATAGCCGTCCATGATCAGCTGACTGATCAGCAGTCGGAGCTCCGATTCGGAACGGTTTTTCAGTGCCCCGTAGGTCTTATAACTGGTAGCCCCGACTTCCTTTAATCTGGCTCTGTTTGCACCGAGAAGGGTGCCCAGAATGATACTGAGGCCATATCTTCCCCGCGTTTCCCAGACGCAGTTGATGACCTGCTTCGCGTCCTCTGTCCTGTCGATTTCTGTATACTCTCTGTGACAATTACCGCAGGAATTACATGGTTCGTTTCTTTTCTCGCCGAAGTACTCAAGAATATAATTGCGCAGGCATTCCGTGGTCCTGCAGTATCCTTCCATGATCTGGAGTCTTCTGGCATCGCGCTGCCGGATGGATTCTATATCTTCTTCAGGAACATCCGTAAAGTCTTTATGCTCCAGCAGAAATTTATTTATCATAATATCCTGCGGGGAAAACAGCAGAATACACTGGGACGGCTCACCGTCTCTGCCTGCGCGGCCGGCCTCCTGATAGTAATTCTCCATGCTCTGAGGCATATTATAATGAATCACAAACCTGACGTTGGATTTGTCGATGCCCATGCCGAACGCGTTTGTGGCTATGATCACCAGCGATCGGTCATAAATGAAATCATCCTGGCTTTCCTTTCGGTCCTCATTGTCCATTCCGGCGTGATATCTGCTCACCGATACTCCATCGGCGGATAACCGTTCATATACAGTGTCCACGTTCTTCCTTGTGGCACAGTATACGATGCCGCTTTCGTCGGGATGCCTTCTTATGTATTCGCGTACAAAGTCATCCTTCTTTCCGGTTGTCTCGACCCGGAAGTAGAGATTTTCCCGATCAAATCCAGTGACTACAATTTTCGGTTCCTGCAGCTTAAGTACGCAGGCGATATCTGTTTTTACCTCTTCGGTGGCGGTTGCCGTGAATGCGCTTACAACCGGCCTCTGGCGCATGCGGTCGATAAATTCTACAATTTTCAGGTAGCTGGGTCTGAAATCCTGCCCCCACGACGAAATACAGTGCGCTTCATCAACCGTCACCATGGATATGCGGATCTGCTCCGTGAATTCCACAAAGCTATAGCTTTCGAGCCGCTCCGGCGCAACATACAGGATTTTATACGCACCCTCCGCTGCTCTCGCATAGACCTTTGCGATCTGGGCGTCTGTCAGGGAGGAATTGATATATCCCGCATGGATACCTGCCTCGTTTAGCGCCTTGACCTGATCCTGCATCAGGGAAATCAACGGTGATATGACAATCGTAATCCCCGGAAAAAGCAAGGCTGGCACCTGATAACAGATTGATTTACCCGCTCCGGTCGGCATGACCGCCAGAACATCTTTTCCGGACAGAACCGCGTCAATGATTTCTTCCTGTCCGGGTTTAAAGGTATCATAGCCGAAATATTTTTTTAATGTCTGTTTTGCGTCCACCTTTTTATACTGATACCGTCTTGGTTCCGGCGGTGTCTTTTCCTTCCAAATATTTTTCATTCGCCCTGCAGCTCCTAAACAAATGTGTCCCCGTTTCAGTGTAACCCACTCCCCGCTTTTACGGAAACCAGTATTGCGTACCTCAGTCAAATGCATTTCCCTCAGGAACTCACCGATACGCCGATTATCGCGCAGCGTATTTTATTTCGCAGCTTTTATTATTCTATCAGGTTTTTCCATCACTGTCATTATGTAATCTCTAAGATTTTCAGTTCTTATTCTGTAAGCCCATACTTTTTCAGTCTTTTCCATCATGAGCGAAAAGATGCTTAACCTGTCACCGTCCAGGTTCAAATTGTCCAGAGAGCATTCGTCAACGAAGAACATTGCAAGCTATTTCCCTGTGCCTGATAGCAGGCCTGTTTTTTAGGCGCACAACCATTCTCTGCCATTTCCGCAGCTGCGGCCGAAGCAGAATCCACGGAGGAATCTGTCGTCGGTGAATTAATCTTCGCGCAGTGTGAAGAGTACATAAACGTTCGTGAAGAAACCAGCACAGAAAGTGAAGTCGCTATATGAAACACACACCTGAGCAGACAAAAAAGGCTGATAAATTCATTTTTCATAAATTTATCAGCCTTTTGTCCTTATTGTTACGCTCGCTCTTCTGTAAGATTCATCCGATTAAACTGACTCGGGATTCTTTTCTGATGAACCTTTGGCACTTTGGCCATCCTCTGGTTCTTCCTTTTCAAACAGCCGGTCCGC
>JAJQFO010000240.1:20902-30146 GCA_021201095.1 Lachnospiraceae bacterium | reverse complement strand
ACTTGTTTCATTCATGTTGGTGCCGCGCAAGGCGGGGCATGGGGATTTGGTTTCATTGCTCCCCTATACGCATCCATTGCAAAGCTTTTACACCCTGCAATCGGTCAGAATACAGTCAGGCACACATCCCCTGCTTTAACGAAAACCTCGATATTCTTATACCTCCGGACGCTCCACCGCATAATCATCAAAGCTGTCTGTAGAAGAAGCTCCGCTCGTGTCCGCCGTGTCGCTGTAGGATTCCACTGTAATCGTGTATGCGCTGGTGCCTTCTACATAAACGGTTCCATCCGTTCCCTGTACCGTCACGGTATTGCCGTCCGTGTCTGTGATCGTCCCTGCGCAGGAGAGTGCGGTTACAGTGCTGTCGCCGGTCACCACCCAGGTGGAATCTTCACTGATGATCACGTTGCAATAGCCGCTGCCGCCGTTGCCGGCCCAGGTCTCATTGTTCACAATCGCTCCGGTCAGCGTGCTGCCGTCGGTCATATAAAAGTCCAGTGTGCTGATCGAATCCCAGATCACATCACCGTCCATCGTCTGGCTGATCGCCGTAAACAGGCAGTCAGATCCATTGCTTCCGGTAGTTCCCCAGCCTCTGGAATTCGAATTCCCAGTACACTGCAGGAAAAACTCACAGTCCTCCGCCGCGGAGATCTCCACATTTTCCAGTGTGATCGTGCACTCGGTGTTGGTCGTATAGAACAGGCCGCCGTTGGTCGAAGTAAGCGTACCGCCGACCATCTGGAAGGTGCCGTTGCCGACCTCAGAGTCTCCGGACATACTCTGGTAAACAATCACGGTCCAGGTGACATCGTTCCGCTCGTCATCCGGAGCCATGCCGGTCAGGTCACAGTCATAAAGGCGAAGCGTGTTGAGACCTTCGATGCAGACCGCCTCGGCGCCGGTCGAGGTCAGCGTTGCGTCGTTGATGGCAATCTCAGCTGTACAATAAACCGCCGGTGAATCCGAGCCGTTGGATGTATAGGTGCCTCCATCTACAACCATCGTACCGCTGCCCCGGTCGCTGCGCACCGCCGCGGAGGAGGTTCCGTTGGTCGTCGCCGTCACATCCCAGGCGTATAGAGTACCGCCTCCTGCCACATGAATGCCTCCGGATGTATTCAAAAGCGTTTCTATCTCGGTGTCCATCACATAGACCACGCCGTCGCCGTAGGCAAACACACCCGCGCCGCCTTCCGAATCCGTATAAACGGTGCAGTCACTGACCGTCACCGTACCATCCGTTGCAAGAACCGCCGCACCGACACCGTAAAAGCTGGAATTGTCTCCGCCGGTACTGTCGTCCGACTCTCTGGTGATCGTATCATTCGTGAGCACCAGATTTACATCGGAGGATACCAGAACTGCGTTTTCATCCGTCCCAGTGGAAGTGATTTCTTCCGAATCAATGGTCGTATCTTCGGTGATGGTATTCGCGGACTCATAGCTGTCCACCCCCGAGGACTGTCCGCCTCCCATATCACTGCTCATCATACCGCCGCCCATGCCGGAACCGCCCATATCAAAGCCGCCCATACCGCCGCTCATCCCGTCCATGGACACCACGGTGACAGTCGCCGCTGTTCCATCCTCACTGAGCGTAATCATGACAGTATCGCCCACTTCAATATCCGCAAGCGTGATCTCCTCCGTCTCCGAAGAGCCGCCAAATCCGCTGCCGTCACCATCTCCAACATCGGTTGGAATCTCGCCGCCTGCGTCTGAAGGAGTTTCACCACCTGCATCTGACGGTGCCTCACCGCCTGCGTCCGACGGTGCCTCACCGCCTGCGTCTGAAGGTGCTTCGCCGCCCGCATCTGACGGTGCCTCGCCATCCGGCATCTCCATGGACACACTTTCACCTCCGCCCATGCCAGCGTCTCCGCCGCCCATGCTGCCGCCCATTTTCAGATACTGTGTTTCCTCCGTTACTGTAATCGTGCGCGTCTCCGTCTCCTCCGACGCATCACTCACTTCTATTGTTTCAGCGTCCTCCGAAGAAACCTCCTCGCTTACTTCCGTCGTGTCCGCCTCTGCTGTATCCCCTGAAGATTCTTCTGCGGAAGCTTCGTCATTGCCGCCCTCTTCCGGCATCTCTCCCTCCGGCATTTCTCCTGCTCCGCCGCCAAATCCGGTGGATACTGAGATCGTGATGGAATCCTCTCCGATTTCTGTCACCGTGCCCATCACCATCTCAGAAGCTTCCTGTGCCTCATCCGGCAAATCATCCGGAATCTCCGCTCCGTCAGAGACTTCTGCAGCCGCCTCTGTCGACGTCTCCTCGGCGTACGCCATTACTGGTGTCAATGAAATAACCAGGCCCATCATAATCGCAACATGTTTTTTCTTCATAATTCTCCTGCCTCCATCATGATTCTTTTTGATTGTTCTGCATTTTCCGCTCTCCCGTTTCTCTTTTACGGAAAGCATCGGGAATCGTCTCCCCCATAATTCCTTTTTTTCAAAAGACTCCACCACTATATAGCCTAATTATGTTCAAAAAAAGTCCATTCCTTTAAAAATAAATGTTTTCAGGAAATCATTTTCGCAGAAAATCGAGGACGCAGCAAAACCGGCCTGGAAAACACTGGATTTTTAATTGACAATTTCAAAAAATAGCTATAAAATCATTCTTAATCAACGACAGGGACGTCATGGAGATTGCCATGGCGTCTTTTTTATGCACACGGCCGCGTAAGGAATTATTCCGGCTAAAGCCGGACGCGGCCGGCGCAGACGGATAGGGGAGAATGGCGTTCCCCTATCCGATTGCGTATGGCCACACCTCCCTGTATGATTTAAATGGAATATCAAAAATGAAAACGAGCAGAGCATTATCTGTATAATTACCAATTACCGGCAGAAAGGAGCCTTTGATATGGACGCAATTGATCACAAAATCATTTTAGCCTTAAAGGAAAACGGGCGGCGCAAGGCCTCCGATATCAGCCACGAAATTCATCTCTCCGTTTCCTCCGTGATCGAGCGAATCCGAAAGCTGGAGGCGTCCGGTGTGATCCAGGCCTACACGATTATCATGGATGACGCCAAGATCGGAAACGATCTGACCGTGCTGATGGAAATCAGTCTGGAACATCCCCGGTATACGGAGCATTTTGTGGAATATGTGCGTAAAAATCCGCATATTGTCTCCTGCTATTACCTGACGGGAGAGTTTGATTACATGCTGAAAATCTGCTGCCATTCTTCCCGGGAATTGGAAGAAATTCACCGTGAAATCAAGCAGCAGGATGGGGTACGTCTGACGAAGACCCATTATGTGCTCTGCACAGAGAAAAACAGCTTTTCCTCTATGCCCGATTTTCCGGAGGAAAAACTGATGACCGCAAAAGGAGCCTCGTGAGTCATAAACTTTTCTGCGCATCCATATAAACAGGTAAGAACCGGCCTGCCGAACACCTGCCGTTATTCCTTGATCTGACTGTATGCAGCCATGGCTGCAAAATTGCCCCGGTTGAGCAGGCTTCGTATGGCAGGCTTAAAATTTCCGCCCGCATTCCTGCACACAAAAAGGGATTTCCAATTTGTACTGGCAGCTTTCGCCAGGCCAGATTCAAAATCAGAAATCCCTGTTTCGTAACATTTATCACTGCAATCCCAAATCAGAACATCCAGCTCAAATCCGACTTGCTATATGCTTTCATACGTACCTCGCAACAGGTGCGAAGTACTGTCCTGAACAGTTGCCAGACTTGTTATTTTAAAATGCCTTTAAGATGTCCTCACTCCTGCGACTGCTTGACTACCATATGGTTGATTGCCGTCAGCAGCGCGTCCACCGATGCCTTGATGATATCGACATCCAGACCAGCGCCCCAATGCAGCTCGCCGTCCTTGCGGGAACGGATACCAACGTATGCGATCGCGCGGGAGCTGGAGCTCTGCTCCAATGCGTGCTCCTCGTAGGTCACAAGGTCATATTCCAGACGGAAATGCTTCTTCATCGCGTTGCTCACCGCGTTCAGACGGCCGTTTCCGGATGCAACGATGACGCTGGTCTTTCCGGCGCAGGTGACAGTCACCTCAGCGATGATGCCGTTATGCTGCTTGAAATGCATCTCCTTGATATTATACGGCTCGGTGATGTTCTCGAAGCGTTCCTTGAACAGCTGGAAAATCTCCTCCGGCAGCAGCTCCTTATGCAGTTCGTCGGAGACGCCCTTTGCTGCGTAACCCATGGCCTCGCGCATTTTCTTCGGCAGCTTCAGACCATAATTCTGCTCCAGGATGTAGCCTACGCCGCCCTTTCCGGACTGGCTGTTGATGCGGATCACATCCGCATCATAGGAGCGGCCGATGTCGGTCGGATCGATCGGCAGGTAGGGAACCGTCCAGGTATCCAGCCCTTTCTCCTCACGGTATTTCATGCCCTTGGCAATCGCGTCCTGATGAGAGCCGGAGAAAGCAGCAAATACAAGGGCTCCCGAGTATGGACTTCTCTCATCCACCTTCATGCCGGTATACTTCTCATAGGCCTCTGAAATTTTGGTCATGTCACTGAAATCCAGCTCGGGGTCGACGCCCTGCGCGTACATGTTCATGCCCAGGGTCACAATGTCCACGTTGCCGGTCCGCTCGCCATTGCCAAACAGGGTTCCCTCGATACGGTCCGCGCCTGCGAGGAGACCCATCTCCGCATCCGAAATGCCGCAGCCTCTGTCGTTGTGCGGGTGCAGGGAAATAACCACATTATCCCGGTATTTCAGGTGATCATTCACATATTCAATCTGACTCGCATACACGTGCGGCATCGACATCTGTACCGTGCTCGGCAGATTGATGATCGCCTTGCGGTCCGCCGTCGGCTGCCAGACGTCCAGCACCGCGTTGCAAACCTCGACCGCATACTCCACTTCCGTGCCCGTAAAACTTTCCGGACTATACTCAAAGCGGTACTTCTCTCCCGCTTCTTCGGTCAGCTGCTTTAAAAGCTTCGCCCCGTCCACTGCAATCTGGAGGATTTCCTCCTTTGATTTGCGGAACACCTGCTCCCGCTGAGCCTTTGAAGTCGAGTTGTAAACATGCACAATCGCATTCTTCGCGCCCTTCAGCGCATCGAAGGTCTTGCGGATGATGTGCTCCCGCGCTTGGGTGAGCACCTGCACTGTCACGTCGTCCGGGATCAGGTCGTCCTCGATCAGGCGGCGCAGAAACTGATATTCCGTATCCGAGGCCGCCGGAAATCCCACCTCGATCTCCTTAAAACCGACATCTACCAGCAGCTTGAAAAAGCTGATTTTCTGATCCAGCGTCATCGGCACCACCAGTGCCTGATTGCCGTCGCGCAGATCCACACTGCACCAGACGGGCGCGTGATCCACATATTCCTTCTCTGCCCACTTCATGCATCTTTCGGGGGGCATAAAATACTGACGGGTATACTTTTTGGGGTTCATCATGGTTAGCGTCTCTCCTTTTTCATTTTAATTGAACTGTTTTCTCCATTTTGATACTGTTTTGAATTTTGTGTGCAATCGGATAGGGGAACGCTTTTCTCCCCTATCTGGAATTTCAAAGCAGCAAGCCACAAACCCGTCTGCTTCGCAGACTATTCGCTGCTTACGCAGCTTCTGTTTGTGGCTGATGGGAGATTCTCTCCCATCCCAAAATGAAAATACAGTCTTTAGCGAGCAAGCTCGCACAGCCTGTCTTTTCATTTTGCTGCTGCTTTGAATCTTATGCACAAAAAAACCGTCTCCTAAGGATTTTTCCCCAAGAGACGGAAGATTACAAAACCTTTCGCGGTACCACTCTCATTTATGATCGCTCATACACTCTGCGGATACGGACACGCAGTACACTGCCTGCCGGATATCCTTCCCATGGTAACGGTCGGGTGCCGTCTGTGTCTACTCTAACGCGCTTTTTGATCATATCCGGTTGCAAATCTGGTAATGAAATGAACCGTAAAGTTTCGGAAAATACAGATTTCCTGGCTTCTGTCTGGAATCCTGATCTGATCCCAGTTTATACGACCATATACGCGAAATTTCGGACAGCCGCTCGGGAGCGAGTTCCGCCAATCCCTGATGATGTCTCGCACCAGCCGGCATCTCTCTGAAAAAAGGAAATCAACGTACTATTCTCCGTCCTCGCATTTTGCAATTCGTGAAATTTTCAACGTGTCCAGTTTATCATTGAGGGATGAGTTTGTCAACCGGAAATTCAGCCTCTGCGCAACAGCGATCAACGATCATTCAGCCTTTCAGCGACAAAACTCAGCCTTTCCGGCGACAGCAGTAATTCGGCTGCTGAAAAATCATCCCTTTATCTGTGCTCCCAGCACTTCTTTTGCCTTTTCGAGCGCTGCGTCCACGCCTGCGGGGTTCTTGCCGCCGGCCTGTGCCATGTTCGGGCGTCCGCCGCCGCCGCCGCCCACCAGGGCCGCGATGCCTTTGATGAGGTTGCCCGCATGAGCGCCCTTCTTCATCGCGCCGTCCGTCACGGCAGCCATCAGGCTGACCTTGCCGTCCGTCACGGAGGCCAGAAGCACCACGCCCTCGCCAAGCTTCGCGCGCAGCTGATCGCCCAGGTCGCGGAGACCGTTCATATCGACGCCTTCCAGCTTTGTCGCGAGCAGCTTCACGCCGTTGACCTCGCAGACCTGATTCATCACATCGCCGAGCGCGTCCTTGGCCAGCTTGCTCTTTAAGGACTCGTTTTCGCTGTAGGCCGCTTTCAGCTCGCCCTGCAGCGCCACGATCTTCTCGTGAACGCCAGCCGGGGTGGTCTTTAAGAGTTTCGCTGCGTCGGTCAGCTCCTGCTCCATCTTTCTGTAATAAGCGAATACTCCTTCTCCGGTCAGCGCCTCGATACGACGTACACCGGCTGCCACGCCCGCCTCGGAGACGATTTTAAAAGTTGTAATTTCGGAGGTGTTTGCCACATGGGTGCCGCCGCAGAGCTCTTTGGAGAAATCACCCATGGAGACCACGCGCACCTCGCTGCCGTACTTTTCGCCGAACAGCGCCATTGCGCCGGTCTTTTTCGCGTCCTCGATGCTCATGATCTCAGTCACCACCGGGAGTGCTGCGGCAATCTCACGGTTCACCAGTTCTTCGGTCTGGGCGATCTCTTCTGCCGTCATCGCCTGGAAATGTGCAAAGTCAAAGCGCAGGCGGGTCGGCGTCACGAGGGAGCCCTTCTGCTCTACATGAGAGCCGAGCACGGTCTTCAATGCTTTCTGCAGCAGATGCGTCGCACTGTGGTTGCGGCAGGTGTTTGCGCGTCCTGCCTCGTCGACCTGCAGTGTCACGGTATCGCCGGTCTTAATCATGCCTTCTGCCATATAGCCGACATGGCCATATTTGCCGCCGAGCAGGTGGATCGTATCCTCCACCACAAAGCGTCCTGCCGCGCAGGAAATGGTTCCCTTGTCTCCTTCCTGGCCGCCCATGGTGCCGTAGAACGGCGTCTGCTCCGTGATCACGGTGCCGCGCACACCCTCGGTAAGCGCCTCGGTGAGCTCGGTGTCTGTCGTGAGGACGGTAATTTTTGAGTCACAGGTAAGTGTATCATATCCGACAAATTCTGTGGTTACTGCCGCCGGGATCTGGTCGTACACGGTCGCGTCCGCTCCCATGTAGTTTGTCGTCGCGCGCGCTGCGCGGGCCTTCTGGCGCTGCTCTTCCATACAGGCCTTAAAGCCGTCCTCGTCGATGGTGTAGCCCTTCTCCTCCAGAATCTCTTTGGTCAGATCCAGCGGGAATCCATAGGTATCATAAAGGACAAACGCGTCTTTTCCTCCCAGAGTCGTTTTGCCCTCTGCGGAAAGCTTCGCTTCCAGATCGTTTAAAATCGAAAGTCCCTGGTCAATCGTGCGGCTGAATTTCTCTTCTTCCTGAGAGAGAACCTTGAAGATAAACTCCTTTTTCTCCTCCAGCTCCGGATAGCCTGCCTTCGAGCCCTCGATCACGGTCTCGGAAAGCTTTGAGAGGAAGCTGCCCTCAATGCCGAGCATCCGCCCATGTCTCGCCGCGCGGCGGATCAGGCGGCGCAGCACGTAGCCGCGGCCCTCGTTGGAGGGCATAATGCCATCCGAAATCATAAATGTCGAGGAACGGATGTGGTCTACAATCAGGCGGATGGAGATATCCTTTTTCTCATCCGTCTTATAAACGGTCTTCGCCACCTCGCAGACCTTATCGCGCAGTGCCTGGATGGTGTCCACATCAAAGATGGAATCCACATCCTGCACCACCACTGCCAGGCGCTCCAGGCCCATGCCGGTGTCGATATTCTTCTGCTTCAGCGTCTCATAATTGCCGTTGCCGTCATTTTCAAACTGAGTAAAGACATTGTTCCAGATCTCAATATAGCGGTCGCAGTCGCAGCCGACCGTGCAGCCCGGCTTTCCGCAGCCGTATTTTTCGCCGCGGTCATAGTAGATCTCCGAGCACGGGCCGCAGGGTCCCGCGCCGTGCTCCCAGAAGTTGTCCTCCTTACCAAAGCGGAAAATCCGCTCCGGAGCGATGCCGATCTGCTCATGCCAGATGTCCCACGCCTCATCATCATCCTGATAAACCGACGGATACAGGCGGTCCGGATCCAGCCCGACCACCTCGGTCAGAAATTCCCAGGACCAGGCAATCGCCTCTTTTTTGAAATAATCACCAAAGGAAAAATTGCCAAGCATTTCAAAAAAGGTGCCGTGGCGCGCGGTCTTGCCGACATTTTCAATATCGCCTGTACGAATACACTTCTGGCAGGTCGCCACCCGCTTTCTCGGCGGAATCTCCGCTCCCGTAAAATAAGGCTTCAACGGCGCCATACCTGCATTAATCAGCAGCAGACTCTTGTCATTGTGCGGCACCAGTGAAAAACTGTTCATCACCAGATGATCCTTGCTCTTGAAAAAGTCCAGGAACATCTGTCTCAATTCGTTAACTCCGTATTTCTCCACAACTACGCCTCCGTTTTTTATTTTCATAATCCTCTTGATCATTTTGCGCCGACATTCCTGCTTTCACGCGATCTCTGCGGCAGCCACTGGCTTTACGACACATCCTGCCGCAGGCTTGTCAGTAGATTATCCGCATACCCTTATCGTGAAAAGGCTCTTGCCATCGCACACTGTGAATCATGATAGCACAGTGTTTTTTTTATTTCAATATAAAATCCGGCAAAATCCAGATGTTTCGGTGTTTTTTTCGATGCTCTTTCCGATGTTTTCTTCGATTTTGCCGGAACTTGTTCCCTATTGTACTTACTATCAGTTTTC
>JAJQFO010000240.1:0-20802 GCA_021201095.1 Lachnospiraceae bacterium | reverse complement strand
AACTGACGACATAGTCTGGAAACCCGGGCCATCTGAAATTTCGCTTCGCGAAATGGGCCCGGGCTGCGTCGTCAGTTTTCAACTGACGACATAGTCTGGAAACCCGGGCCATCTGAAATTTCGCTTCGCGAAATGAGCCCGGGCTGCGTC
Source organism: Lachnospiraceae bacterium (assembly GCA_021201095.1). Taxonomy (GTDB): domain Bacteria; phylum Bacillota; class Clostridia; order Lachnospirales; family Lachnospiraceae; genus Choladousia. The sequence goes on along the minus strand of JAJQFO010000240.1, from coordinate 20,652 downwards.
GTCAGTTTTCAACTGACGACAAATCTGGAAACCCGGGCCATTTAAAATTTCGCTTCGCGAAATGAAGCCCGGGCTGCGTCTTCAGTCTTCGACTGACGACATATCATCTTCTATCAGATCGTCCCCATCCGCCGCGCTCGTTGCCAGACGGTCACAGCGCTCGTTCTCCGGATGGCCGTCATGCCCCTTTACCCAGTGCCACGTAATCTGATGAGGTCTGGCCGCGGCCAGCAGCCGTTTCCAGAGATCTACATTTTTGACCGGGTCGGTTTTATTGCGCATCCAGTTTCGTTTGATCCAGCCGTCCAGCCAGTGCTGATTAAACGCTTTGATCAGATACTGTGAATCCGAATACAGCTCAACCTCGCAGGGACGATTCAACGCCTCCAGTCCGACAATCGCCGCCATCAGCTCCATGCGGTTGTTAGTCGTCTTTACATAGCCCTGCGAAAGCTCTTTTTCATGCACCGCTCCAGACGCATCCGTATATTGCAGAACCACTCCATAGCCGCCCGGTCCGTCCGGGTTGCCACGTGCAGCGCCGTCGGTGAAAATGCGGATCGTTTTATTCGCGGTTTTCGCTGGATTCGCCGGTTCTGTGCCGGAGGCAGATTGCGTGGTTTTTTCCGATTCCGTGCTGAATACCGCTTGTATGGATTTTTCCGTTCCTGTAGATGCGGTCGCCTCCGCTTCCTTATCATCTGCCCTTTTCATAATAACAGAAGAAGTCACCGAATGTACCAATGACGCAGATTCCACAGACGGTGAAGACACTCCCGGATCTTCCGGTTTCTGCAGCATCTCCCGGATCTGAGCAGCGACACGCTTTGACCCGGCGGCGTCACGCCCCGCCGAGTTCACACCCACAACAATCGGATCGTTGTAAGCGAGTACCGGAAAATAAAAATCACACCTGGTCTTGTCATTGCAAACATTGACCGGAACACCCATTTCCTTACAGTCTGTATAAATCTCCTGATTGAGTCTGTGATCGTTCGTCGCGGCAATGACCATCGCGGCGTCGCAAATGTCTTCTTTGTCATATTTCTTCCGCAGGATGGTCAGCCGGCCGGCTCCCTCCAGGGTATGCAGCTCCGGATTGACCTCCGGCGCGATCACAAAAAGATGGTCGGTAAAATCCACCAGCGCGCGGATCCGCCGCTTGGCGATCGTACCGGCCCCGACTACCACTACCTTTTTATCTGAGAGATTTACAAAAATCGGGAAGTATTTTCTGTTTTTGTTTGCCATGTAATCCACCAATTATTTTATTATTATATTTTTTCGTTGATTCCCGTTCAGGGTAACAGACCTGTCCGAACGGCCACTCAAATTTTTCCATCATTATACCATGCACCCCAAAAAATGAAAACCTAAAATTTCAGTGCTGTTTCAAACGATTACAAAATGGTATTGACATTTTCCCCCAAATACCTCTATACTGTTACGCGCAATGACAGAAGATCATTTTACACATTTATATAAGGAAAGAGGTACACCCAAATGTCAATGAATTTTGTAAAAAAACTCCTGATCCCGGCGGAGGTGAAAAAGCAGTATCCGCTTCCGCAGAAGGTCGTGGAGGCCAAGCAGCGGCGCGATGCCGAAATACGGGATGTCATCACCGGGAAATCCGATAAGTTTCTGGTCATTATCGGGCCGTGCTCGGCGGACAGCCCCGAGCCGGTGATGGAATACGCACACAGGCTGGCCGCCGTCCAGGATAAGGTCGGCGACCGGCTGATCCTGATTCCCAGGATTTATACGAATAAGCCCCGCACGACCGGCGAGGGATACAAGGGCATGATCCACCAGCCGGATCCGGAAAAGCAGCCGGATGTATTTGCAGGACTGGTGGCGGTGCGCTCCCTCCACACACGGGTGATTGAGGAGACCGGCCTCACCTCAGCGGATGAGATGCTCTATCCGGAAAATTACCGTTATCTGGACGATCTGCTTTCCTACGTGGCGATCGGCGCCCGGTCTGTGGAGGATCAGCATCACCGCATGACGGTCAGCGGCATGGACGTGCCGGCCGGCATGAAGAATCCGACCAGCGGCGATTTGTCCGTCCTGCTGAATTCCGTCGTAGCAGCGCAGGCAGAGCATACCTTTATCTACCGCGGCTGGGAGGTCAATACCACCGGCAATCCGCTGGCGCATGTCGTGCTGCGCGGCGCGACCAACAAGCATGGGAACGCGATTCCAAATTACCACTATGAGGACCTGATCCTGCTGCATGAGCTCTACGAAAAGCGGGATCTGGCGAACCCGGCCGTCATCATTGATACCAACCACTCCAATTCCGGGAAACAATATCTGGAGCAGATCCGCATTGTGGAGGAGGTGCTGCACAGCCGCAGCTATTCGCCGCAGCTGAAGACGATGATCAAGGGATTTATGATCGAGAGCTATCTGGAGGACGGTGCGCAGAAAATCGGCAGTGAACCGCATGTGTATGGCAAATCTATCACGGATCCCTGCCTCGGGTGGGAAAAGTCCGAGAAGCTGATTTATGAAATTTATAAGAAATGCTAAAAGTATACGGAGGGATAAGACTTGAGTAAGGAAAAGACACAAACGATTACCGAAGAAAACAAAATGGGCGTCATGCCTGTAAACCGGCTGCTGATCACGATGGCACTGCCGATGATGATTTCCATGCTGGTGCAGGCACTTTATAATGTAGTAGACAGTATTTTCGTGTCCCGGATCAGTGAGGACGCGCTGACTGCTGTTTCCATGGCTTTCCCGATGCAGAACCTGCTGATCGGACTGGCCACCGGTATTGCGGTCGGTATGAATGCCCTGGTTTCCAAGGCGCTCGGTGAGAAAAAAAGCGACACGGCAAACCACATGGCGATGCACGGTGTTTTTCTCGCCATCTGCAGCTACATCCTGTTCCTGATTCTGGGGCTTACGATTTCCAGAGTCTTCTTCGTGATTCAGGGCGCCTCAGAGGAAATCACGCAGTACGGGCATGATTATCTCTCGATTATCATGTGCCTCAGCTTCGGCGTCTACATCGAGGTTATCTTTGAGCGGCTCCTTCAGTCGACGGGTAAGACGATCTATACGATGTTTACGCAAGGGCTCGGCGCAATCATCAATATCATCATGGATCCGGTACTGATTTTCGGCATCGGCATTTTCCCGAAAATGGGAATCCGGGGCGCTGCTGCCGCCACGGTTCTCGGGCAGATCGTGGCAGCTGTACTGGCAGTGATTCTGAACACAAAGGTCAATAAAGAGCTCCACCTGGATTTCCGCAAATTTAAGCTGCAATTTAAGGCAATCAGCAACATCCTTTATATCGGTATTCCATCCGTGATCATGGTGGCGATCGGCTCTGTCATGACCTTCTGTGTCAATAGAATCCTGGTCGCATTCTCTTCCACAGCAGTCGCGGTATTCGGCGTGTACTATAAGCTGCAGAGCTTCGCCTTTATGCCTGTCTTCGGCATGAACAACGGCATGGTGCCGATCATTGCCTACAATTACGGTGCAAAAAAACCAGACCGCATCATGAAAACGGTAAAGCTGGCTATAGTCTATGCAACCTGCATTATGCTCATCGCATTTACGATCATGCAGACGATCCCCGGAACACTGCTTAGTCTTTTCAGTGCTTCAGAGGACATGCTTGCGATCGGTATCCCGGCACTGCGGACCATCAGCTTCAGCTTCCTGATCGCGGGTGCATCCGTTATCCTCTCCTCGTTCTTCCAGGCCATGGGGAACGGAATCTACAGCATGCTGATCTCTATCATGCGCCAGCTGGTCTGCCTGATCCCGCTCGCGTTTCTGTTCGCGCAGACCGGAGATGTCTCCAAGGTATGGCTGGCATGGCCTATCGCAGAGATTGTTTCCATCTCCTGCGGCCTGTTTTTCCTGAACCGGATCAACAAACAGCTGATCAGGCCGATGCGGGAGGCATGAGAGCGGCATACAATCTCACGATTTCCTTCAACTCCCGCACAACCGCTTCCATCCCTTCTGCCGTGATATGCTCATAAGGGCCATGGAAGGCGTAGCCGCCCGTACCCAGGTTCGGACACGGCAGTCCCATGAAGGAAAGGCGGGCTCCGTCTGTGCCGCCGCGGATGGGTACCGTCTCCGGAACAAGCCCCGCACGTCTGGCTGCTTCCTTCGCGTTATCTATCAGGTGCATACAGTTCTCGATCTGCTCGCGCATATTCCGGTACTGCTCTCGCAAAGTCAGAGTCACCGTCCCGTCCCCATACTTTTCGTTTAACAGCTTTGCGATATGGCGCATCGTTTCCAGACGACACTCGTACATGGAGGAACTGTGATCACGGATGATGTACTCCAGGCAGGCCTCCGAGACATCTCCGGACATGCCGTGCAGATGATAAAAGCCCTCGTAGCCTTCCGTATCACGGGGAGTATCTCCCGCGGGAAGCATAGAGTTGAATTCCATGGCAACCAGAGCTGCGTTGATCATTGTATCCTTGCTGCTGCCCGGATGCACAGAAAAACCCCTGATCTTCACTTTTGCCGCAGCTGCGTTGAAATTCTCATACTCAATCTCATTTTCCGGGCCGCCGTCCACCGTATAGGCATATTTTGCGCCGAATCCGGGTACGTCAAACGCATCCGCGCCGCGCCCAATCTCTTCGTCCGGCGTAAATGCCAGGCAGATTTTTCCGTGCGGGAAAGCTTTTCTTTCCCCGGTACCCGCACAGCCGGTTTTTTCCTCACTGCCAGAGCAGCTGATAATCTCCTCTGCGTTCCGGACATTTTCCCCTTCTTTACCGCTTGAGAGGCTTCCCCTTTCTTCATTCACCTGGAAGCTTAAGCTTTCTGCACCATCCGCCTGCAGGATTTCCTCCGCCATCGTCAGGATCTCAGCAATCCCGGCCTTATCATCCGCGCCGAGCAGCGTATTCCCATCCGCCGTAATCAGAGTGCGCCCCTTTAAGGACGGCAAATGTGGGAAATCCTTCACCCTGATGACGCGCCCGCTCGTCCCCAGAGTAATATCCTCACCGTCATAGTTTTCCATCACACAGGGATTCACACCTTCCCCGCTAAAATCCGGAGCCGTATCCATGTGGGCGATAAAGCCGATCGCCGGAGCATTCTCACATCCGGGCGTCGCCGGAATCTCCCCATAGACATAGCCCTGATCATCCACCCGCGCGCAGGAAACTCCCATTTCCTTCATTTCTTCCACCAGCAGTCCGGCCAGATCCAGCTGTCTGGCAGTGGACGGCACCGTCTCGCTCTCCTCGTCGCTGGTGGTGTAAATTTTTACATACCGCAGTAATCTCTCATATGCACGCATCCTGTATCCATCCTTTCAAAGTTCTAAAAGTGAGCAGGAGACTGACTTTCTGTCTCCTGCTCACTTTAGTGTCTGCATTTATGGCCTGTAAGTTACATTCTAAACTTTTGGCATTCCATTTGATAATAAGTCATGTCCAGACCATTCCATTTGAATCCTGCCATTTAACGGCTGCCACAGGCACTTACCACATCTGCATGTAATCCCGCATCCAGTAATAAAGATCCGGGTATTCGTGGGGAGCGAACCTTCTTCCGAAAAAGCGCTCTACCAGATGAATATAGCCTAGTTCATACCGGCCGCCCATCAGTGCCTCGAGTGCCTGAAACACGCGCCAGGATTCATCGTATCCCATCATATTCATCCCCGGAGCCTGCCTCATTCCAAAAGGAAGTGCCGGCGGATGCGGCGGTCTCCTCCTTGGGCCGCCTAAAGGCGGGGTTGGTCCTCCCGCGCCCGGGCCCATCCTGCGGCCTCCGGCTGATCCTCGCATCTCTCCGCCCACCGGAGCGCGCCCCAGCGAACTTACCGGTACACGGCCGCTGCCCGGAGCGGTATTTCCTGCTGCCCCGCGGCCAGGACCACCCTGCGGTGTCATTTTGCCTCCGGCCGAGCCTCGCCCGGCTCCGGGTGCCGTCCCCTGTCCAGACATCCCCGGACCGCCTGCACCGGAGCGATGCATGCCGGCTGCCCCTTGCGATCCTCTGTTGCCGGACGGGCCACTCATAGAGCTTCTGCTTCCAGACGAACCACCCATAGAACCTCTGCCGCCAGACGGACCGTTCATGCCGCCTCTGGCAGAACCGCTTCCTGCTCTTCCGGCGCCGTTTCCTCCGCCCGCACGTTTTCCTGCACCGGACATCGAATGTCCTCCTCCTGCTCTTTCAGGCATAATAAAATCCCCCTTTCTGCGATAAGTCAATACCCATGCAAGCCAGACATACATGATGCCGTTGAATCTACGCTTCGGTCACACTTGACGATCCTGTGCGCCAATGATTCCAGCTGCCTGGCTCGTTACTTCGCAAGAATAAAAAACAAGATCACTTTCCCACCGTCTTGTCATATGCCGCTTTCACCGCATCCATCGCGGCGCTGCGGAACCCGGCTTTCTCCAGGGCATGGACTCCCGCGATCGTCGTCCCGCCCGGCGAACACACCGCATCCTTCAAGGCTCCCGGATGGCTGCCGCTCTCCTGCACAAGGGAAGCCGCGCCAATCAAAGTCTGACATGCGTAATCCATGGCCTTTGCCCTCGGAAGTCCGCACTCCACGGCTCCGTCTGAGAGGGCCTCGATAAACAGATATACATACGCGGGTCCGCATCCGGATAAAGCACTGGCCGCATCGATCAGATGCTCATCTAAGTAATCCAGACGCCCGGTCTTGGACATGATCTGGTCAAACTGCTGCAGCTGCTCTGGGCTCACCTCCGGCGATGCGCAGGCAAGCGTCATGCCTTTTCCAATCGAAACGGGCGTATTCGGCATGATCCGGATGACTGGGTACGCGCCTCCTGCCATCCGCTGGATATCCGCAATCGTCAGACCAGCAGCCATGGTGACAAGAAGTATGTCTCTGGCCGATTCTGTTGCAAGTGCGTCATTTCCGGCTGATTCTGCTGCAAATACATCATTTCCAGCCGCTTCTTCTGCAAGTACATCTTTTCCGTTCTGCTCCTTTCCTGCCGGTGCTTTTTTCTTACCGGTTCTCTGAGCAAGCTCTTCCCGCAGCGGGAGCAGCATCTCCTCCATCATTGCAGGCTTGACTCCCAGAAAAATAATCTCACATGCAGAAGCTACATCCAGATTGCTTCCCGTCCGGGCTCCCAGCTCTGCGGCAAGTGCCTCCGCTTTGGAAGCGGACCTGTTGGCAAGCAGGATCTGTGACGGGTCTACGGTTCGCGCAACCGCCCTGGCGATCGCGGAGCCCATATTTCCGCAGCCGATAAAACCGATCTTTCCACTCATGTCTAAGTCCTTTCTATATATAATACCGTCTTCTACCATCTCACCGCACATTCCCATTGCCGCGAATGATATACTTATAGGTAGTGAGCTCCTCAAGTCCCATCGGTCCTCTGGCGTGCAGCTTCTGCGTGGAAATACCCATTTCACAGCCGAGGCCAAACTCGCCTCCGTCGGTAAAGCGTGTTGACGCGTTTACGTATACAGCAGCAGAATCAATGGACTGCGCAAACTGCTCCGCCGCCGCATCATCTCTGGTGATAATCGCGTCCGAGTGCCCGGTCGAATGTGCAGAAATATGTGCGATCGCATCCGGCAGGGAATCTACAACTTTTACTGCCAGAATGTAATCCAGGAACTCTGTGTCAAAGTCCTCCGGTCCCGCAGGAACCAGGAACTTTTCTGTCTCACCGGCAATTCCATCCCTTATACGCTGCAGACGCTGTACCATCGGATGGGTCTCAGACGATACAGCCGATACAGCCAGTTCTTCGGCAGGGCCCTGCAGGGCAGTTGTTTCGCTTCCGACCACCTCTGCGATCAGCTTTTCCTCAGATCCAGAGTCCGTTTCACTGTTTTCATTCACGGAAGCCAGAGCCGCTTCCTCAGGATCAGTTTCCGGTATCGAATCAATTTCCACCTCAATGTCAGCTCCTGCCACCGCACCAGTGAAAGCCGCAGTGCTCATCCCCGGCATCATGTCAGTCTCCGACACTGCGCCTGCTCCTGCTGCGGTTTTTTCATCCAGGATAATCTCCTCATCTCCCATCAGAATCTGTGCCGCTCTTTCATCCAGCCGCAGCTCCACCGGCGTCTCCAGATTCTGCAGGCGATCGTCAATCAGGCGTTTTTTCAGTTTAGGAAGGAATTCCTCCGCGATATCCTGATGCACGACGCAGACCTCTTCTGCATTGCACACGCTCGGGCGGCTGGTCTTCGCATTTACGATAATATTGAGAGCCATCTCCTGATCCGCCGCACGGTCTACATAGACATGACAAATACCGGTCCCTGTCTCGATACAGTTGACTGTGGCGTTTTCCACGCAGGCACGGATCAATCCCTTTCCGCCTCTGGGGATCAGCAGGTCGACATAGCCCTTGGCCGTCATCAGCTCCATGGAGCTCTGCCGGGTCGTATCCTGCACCAGCTGTACAAGATCTTCCGCCAAACCAGCCTTTGCCAGACCGTCCCGGAGCGCGTTCGTGATCGCGTTTGCGGATAAAAATGCCTCCTTACCGCCGCGCAGAATACAGGCATTTCCGCTCTTAATGCAAAGCGCCGCGGCGTCACTGGTGACATTCGGCCTGCTCTCATAGATGATGGCAATCACTCCCATCGGCACGGAGCGCTTCTGGATCAAAAGCCCGCCCGGGCGGGTCGTCTCACGCAACACACGGCCTACCGGATCCGGCAGCGCCGCCACATCCAGAATTCCTTCGGCCATCGCCTGAATTCTGCCAGTCGTCAGCAGCAGGCGATCCAGCATGACATCCGAAATCGTCCCTCTGGCACGATCCATGTCCTTTTTGTTTTCACTGAGGATCTCATCCGAGTGCCAGAGCAGCGCGTCCGCCATCGCCTTGAGGGCGTCGTCCTTCTGCTTCGAGGAAACCGTCAGCAGCCCGGGGGCCGCCGCCTTTGCTTTTTTCAAAATCTCTGCTGTCGTCGTCATACCTGTTCCTTTCCGGGATTTCTCCCATTTGCCTTCATCCATGTCTGATGCCATTATTGTAGAACTTTACGTCACATCGTGCTATTCCACGAGACGCTGAACCTCTTGTTAAAAGATAAACGATTCGCCGACCGAGCTGAAGCACAAATGAATGCCTGCACTCACTCTTCTTATCCGGCAAGCCTGCAGCAAAATCAGTATCCGCCCAGGTAACTCTTCAGATTACCTTTTTGCCGCAAACCGGGTGCCAACCTCTTTTCCTTCCATGATATCATACAAAATCTCCGGATGATCTCCATTGGCGATAATCATATCGCAGCCCGCATCCATGGCGATCTGCGCGGCATTCAGCTTCGCGGACATGCCGCCGGTGCCAAAATCACTCCCGGCGCCGCCTCCCAAAGCACGCAGCTCGGGCGTGATCTCCTCCACCCGCGAAATCAGCTTCGCGTCCGGATCTTTATGCGGATCCGCTGTAAAAAGTCCGTCAATATCGGAGAGCAACACAACCAGATCCGCATCGACAATCGTCGATACCAGCGCCGCCAGACTGTCATTTTCTCCGATAAAAAACTCCTCCGTGGCGACCGAATCATTCTCGTTGATAATCGGAAGCACATGAAAATCCAGCAGCCGGAAAAATGTGCGGTGCAGATTCTCCCGGCGCGACTCATCCTCAATATCTGAGCGTGTCAGCAAAACCTGCGCAACACAGTGATTGTACTGCTGGAACAGCTTATCATACGTATACATCAGCTCACACTGGCCAACTGCGGCCGCGGCCTGCTTTGTCGAAATGTCATCCGGCCTTTTCAAAAGCCCCAGCTTGCCGGAGCCCATCCCCGTCGCGCCGGAGGAAACGAGCAATACCTCATTGCCCGCATTTTTAATATCACTAAGTACCTTACAAAGCATCTCCACGCGGCGGATATTCAGATTGCCCGTGCTGTGCGCCAGCGTGGATGTACCTACCTTTACTACCAGTCTCATTTTCTGCCTCTCCATGAATGTATATTTTTTTACTTAACCCCGGATAAACCGGAGCTGAAATTCTGCCATATTTTATATTTCGCAAAACCGTTTTAAGTACTTAATCAAGAACACGGAATGATTCACATGTGATAGTCGAATTGCGCCCCTTTGCGGCTACTTAATCGCAAAAGGGAGGCGGACGATCCGCCTCCCTTTTGTCCGCGCACAAATTATAACAAAAAACATACGCTGCCGCAAGATATACTTTTTTCTATTGCTCTATTCTATACAATTGAATATTACGCTTTTTCAATGCTCCCCGCCGCAATCACTTTCCCGGACTTCCGGTCGAAGAGCAGGACATTTCCGCCCTTGATATTGAGGCTCATCTTTTCTCCGATCCGGAAGGTGGTGTTACCAAACACAACGCTGGTGAGCAGGTACTCTCCCACCTTTAATTTAACGGTTGACTCCATACCGGTGGGCATGGCGCCGTAAATGGTGGCGGGAATCCATCCGTTTTCGGTGAGTTCGATCGCCTCCGGGCGGATGGCCAGCACAAAGTCCTCATTTGTGATTTCCGGTTCTTCCTCCACCGCGTAGTCGCTCTCGTCCACCTTGGCGATGTGGTATTTGAAGACCTCATCCTTGTTGCTCTTCTCCACAGCCTTTTTATCCTTCAGGCTCTCTGTCCGGGCAGCCTCGGCTGCTGCGGCATCGTGGTCTCGTTTCGTGAACCAGTCCTTCAGACTCAAAGATGCTTCCGGGCGGAAGGCTGCCTGAAAGCCATTCAGAAGCTTCAGTGTCAGCGTTCCATCGGCGGCCTGTTTTCCCTTCGCCTCGATAAAGTTTACAGAGGGGTTTCCTACAAAGTCCGCCACAAACAGGTTCTGCGGGCGGTTATAGACATCCAGCGGGGCATCATACTGCTGCAGGACGCCGTTGTTGATCAGACAGATTTTTGTAGCCAGCGTCATGGCCTCCATCTGGTCATGGGTCACATAGACAAAGGTGCTCCCGGTCTCCACATGCAGGCGCTGCAGCTCGTAGCGCATCTCCAGCCGAAGCTTCGCATCCAGATTGGACAGCGGCTCGTCCATAAACAATACCTCCGGCTCCGGGGCGAGGGTACGGGCGATGGCGACACGCTGCTGCTGGCCTCCGGAAAGTTCCGCCGGATAACGATCCATAAACATGCCGATCTTCACAATCCGGGAGACTCTGCGGACGGTCTTGTCGATCTCCTCCTTCGTCAGCTTTCTCGTCTCCATGAGAACCTTGCCGTTTTGAACCACGGCATAATTCTCATCCAGAGACTGTCCTTTTGCCTCGTAGGATTTCCGGATGGAGGCTTCCTTCTGCGCGTATTCCTCCGCCTTCCTTTTGGCAGCCGCGTCCGGATCGGACGCCTCGTGAATTTTCAGATTGAAAAGCTCCTTTGCCGTGTACATGGACAGTGTAAACGCATCGATCAGCTTCAGATAAACTCTGTCGGTGTCCAGCTTTCCCCGCTTATCGCGGCACTCTTCTACCAGTTCTTTGATCTTTTTGCCGTTTTTCAATGCCTTCGCCAGCTCGCCCGCCTTCATTGCCTCAAAATCATATTTGGGCAGCGGTTCTTTTACGTTGGAGAGGCCAAAGGCGATGTTTTTATAAACCGTCATATTCGGCCAGAGGGCATAATTCTGGAACAGAAAGCCGACCTTCCGCTTGTTTGCCGGGATGTTGATCCCGGCCTCGCTGTCAAAAACCACCCGGTCGCCGATCCGGATCTGTCCGCTTGTCGGGGTCTCCAGACCCGCGATCATGCGCAGAATCGTCGTTTTTCCGCAGCCGGACGGGCCGAGGAGCGTGATAAAAGAATTATCGGCGATATCCAGATCCAGATGATCGACCGCGTAGAATTTTCCCCATCGTTTCGTTATATTTCTCAAAGTAATTTCCGGCATATCAGTTCCCTCCTATTCCCTGATCCAGACTCGCCCCGGTCAGTTTATTCACAATCGTATTGAAAAACAGGATCGTTACAATCAGAATCAGATTGATCGCGCTGGAAAATGCGTAAAGTCCCATCTCATCAAAGTAGTCCAGTGTCGTGGAGAGGATGAAGCCCTGCGTACACAGAAGCAGGAACAGGGACAACTCACGCAGGCAGGTCATAAACGGCAGCATGTAGCCGCTGATGATCGAGGATTTCTGGATCGGGATGATGATGCGCAGCATCCGCTTGTACCAGGGGATGTCCTGGATGATGGCGGCCTCCTCGATTTCATTGCTCAGCTGGAGCATGGAATTGAGCGCGCTCCGGCTGGCAAACGGAATGTATTTGACTGTACCGGCGATAATCAGGATCGTATACGTATTGAAGAGGTTGATCGTTCCGTTCGAAAACAGGATGAAAAACGCGGCGCTTACTGCAATCGACGGCATCAGGTAAGGCAGAAACGCCATACTGTTGACATAGTTCGCCCACTTGCTCCTGCGGTTTTTGGACACCGCGTAACCGATCAGGGTACCGATGGTACCGGCGATCAACGCGCAGCTGACGGACACCAGCAGCGTTCCTTTAAAGGCATTCCAGATCGTGCTGTTGAAAAGGATGCCCATCTGTCCGTACATTCCGTTTTCTGTCACGTTCTCGCTCGTCAGCCACCATTTCGTCGTCAGATTGCTTAAGTTCCCCGTATACAGGAAGCTGTAATCTCCCGGGTTCGGCAGGAAGGTCTCCAGCGCGAACAGCAGGATCGGGAAAATGCTGGTGAAAAAGGTTACCACGATCAACACTCCCGCTACCACATACTTGCCAATCTTGCCGATGTTGATTTTCGAGAGCTGGCCGGATTTTCCGGTCACGGTGGTGTAATTCTTCCGGCTCTTTAAGCTGATCTGGTTCATTCCGAGAATAATGATGCCGAAGATCATCATGATGATTGCCAAGATACTGGCCTCCCCCGTATATTTCGAGTTCATGGAAATGTACTTGGTGGAGAGGGTCGTCAGGCCCAGATAATGCGGCACCGGGTAGCTGCCGACCGCCGAGCCGAACACCAGCAGGATCGTGGAGAGTATCGCCGGCTTGATCATCGGGATCGTCACGCGGAACATGGTCTTCCACTTGGGCGTATCGAGGATCGTCGCCGCTTCCTCCAGGTTGGCGTCCATGTTCCGGAAAATCCCGCCGATCAGGATGTAGGCGAAGGGCGCGTAGTGCAGTCCCAGCACCACCGCGCAGGGGAACAGCCCCTGGCACCACCATTTGGGCATCGTGATGTTAAACAGCGACGCAAGCAGACCGTTTGATGTGCCCGTGACCGCATTGCTGTTAAACATATTCTGCCAGACCACCGCCAGCGTCCACTGCGGCATGATATAAGGGAAAATAAAAATCCCGCTTAAGTATTTTCTGCATTTCATATTGGTCCGGGTCACCAGAAATGCAAAGACGCCGCCGTATAAAATCGAAATCACACAGGTATAAACTGCCAGCAGAAATGTATTCCACAGTGGCTTCCACAGGTTCGTCCTCGCCAGGCGGCTGGTAAACAGGTCCACATAATTGGCCACCGTATACCCGGAGGCCTTTCCTGTCAGATACGCGTCAATCGTGCCCGGGTGGATCTTAAAGGTATCCTGGACAATGGCGACAATCGGCGCGACCGTGGTAAATGTCAGTACAATTCCAAACAAAAGCAGGATGATGTTCTGCGGTTTGGAGAAGAATGTTCTGATTTTATTTTTCGTCATCAAGCCCGCTCCTTTCTCTGATTATCTAAATTTGGCGTTGCCAAGAATTCATGGCTGCATCCCGATGAAGGGATTCGGTTTCCATATCCGTTCGCTGACATATAATGCTTTTACGGATGCCGGCAGCTGAGATGATTGTATCAGCAGGGGCGCCGCACAGGCTCATGCGGCGCCCCTTGTTTCATCGTTTATGAAATGGAATCCCGCTTTATGGGAGTTCCGCGCTGCCGCGCTTTTTTCATATGCAGGCAATCTCATCCGCGCGGCTTGTGCATCCGCCAGAAACCCATCACTCTGCAGAATCGCTGTACTTCGTCAGAAGCTCGATCCAACTGCCGACTGTGAAGGATACGGATGCGCAGTATTCCGGATCTTCCAGAACCAGCTCGCCGGTGGTCGTCCACCAGTCATAACCGCGGTCGTTCTTAGCGTCGTAAACGTTCTCGCCATCCTCATTGTAGCCGCCTGTGCTGTGCTGATAGGTCGCCTCAGTTGCCTCTGCTACTTCCGGATTGGAGGAATAGCCGCCCATGTCCTTGCCCCATGCACTGAATCCGCTCTCGGTGCAGGTCATGTACTGAATAAACGCACATGCGGTCCACGGAAGCGGGCTGTTGTCCGTCACGAACAGATAATGGCAGTATCCAAAGCCGCCGATGCCCGTATAGCCGTCCTCATAAGCAGCAACCTTAATATTGTTTACAGAAACGCTGTCAGACTCTTCTACAGAACGAAGCTTGGAGTAAACCAGCAGACCGCACTGATCCGTCGCAGAATCAGTTACCAGCGTGTTGCAGATCGGGCCGTCGTCTGTCTGCTCATTATAGCTCTCTACCCAAAGCTTGATCCACGCCAGCGCATAAGCGCCATTCTCACCAAGACCCAGGTCTTCCGCATCCTGTGCAAGCTCGTCGATGTACGGCTTGAAGTATGCCTTATCCTCATCATCCAGTGCGTCGTACGCTTCCTTCAGCCAGGTCGCGTAAGTATCTTCGGTGAGCATATACAGGAAGTTCTTTCCTACGATCTCAGAATCAATGTCCATGTACAGTGCATGTACGCCCTCCGCCACGAAATCCCAGCAATTGTCATAAACCGCATCGCCGGTGCAGTTGTACATAAATACTTTGTTCAGTGTCTGCAGCGGAAGATATCCGTCATACTCGTCTGCAGTCGTCCCGTTCGCCTCTGCCCACTCCAGCGGGATGTAGGTCTTCAGGATGCCGGTCTGCACCATCTTGGACTCGATCTGGTTGCCGTCCTGGATCAGGGTCATGGAGAAGGTGCCTGTCTCCTTCAGAGAGTCCGCAGTCAGCTGCTCGAAAATCTTATTGTTCTTCGGCTGCTGCCACTCATACTCCAGAGTATAGGATGAGTCGATGCTCTGCAGATACTCAATAAAGAGCGGGAGTGCGCTGGATCCGCGGCTGGAATTGCCCACGCCGTAGAAGGTCGCGCCATTGGACTCCTCGATTGCCTTGAGTGCCAGCTCTTCCATGGTCATGGTCTGCGCCTCTGCAATGATCTGATCCACCTCGGAGAGCTCCTCCGCGGACACCCCTGTATACGCTCCCAGGGACATCGCTACCATACTCGCGGCAAGTGTAAGTGCTAAAAATCTTCTCTTCATACGGTTTCCTCCTTGTCTGGCTGACTTTCCGCCGGACAGGTTTAGAAAAACTCTGCTATGATTATAAATGTCTCGCAGCAGATGCTTCCATCCCTGTTTCACGACTCTGCGGATAAGCCGGATGCCATTGCTTTACTTCTTGCTACATGTCTCGATTTTAGCAAGTTCAGGAGAAAATATCCATAAGTCAATTCTGCTCTTTTTTGTAGAATTCTGATATTCTGCACAGTTTTCTTTTCGTTTTTCTAATATTTTTGTATGTATTTCACATCATCTTTTCCCAGACTGATATTCCGACGGGGTCATTCCAACCAGTTTCTTGAATGTATTGGAAAAATAGGAGATGTCCTTATATCCGACCTGCTCCGCCACCTCGTAGACCTTGTTGCGGCAGTCCGAAAGCAGTTCCATCGCCCGGCTCATCCGGTATCTGGTGATGCAGTTCATCACCGTGATCCCGGTCTCCTTTTTAAACATGCGGCTGAGATGGCCTTCGCTGAGCCCGACCGCACCGGACACATCCCGGATGCTGATCTCGCTCTCCATATAATGTGCTTCGATGTACCGGAGCGCCTCCTGAATGTACCGGCTTTTCGCTTCATTTTTCTCTTCCGGTATAGCTGTCCTGGCTTCTGCTCCACCTTCCCGGCTTCTTCTCCATGCAATCCTTTCCTTCACCCGAAGAATGACCTTCTCCAGTTCCCCGTCCTCAAATGGCTTCAGAATATAATCATCCGCATAAAGCTTCAAGGCCTCCCGGGCGTACTCAAATTCATCGTAGGCGGTCAGAAAAATCACAGATACCGCATTCCCTTCCCGCCGCAATTCCTTCAGCATGTCGATTCCATTCATTTTCGGCATGCGGATGTCGCAGATGATCAGATCCTGCTGCTGCTTTCTGGCCTGCTCCAGTCCGCTCATCCCATCCCCAGCCTCTCCGACTACTTCAAAACCCAGCGAGGCCCAGTCTGTCTGACTCACGATTCCTCTGCGCACAAATGGTTCATCATCGACTACAAGTACCTTGTAAAAAGGCATTCTTCTCCATCTCCTCTCCCTTTTTCCAGTCCGCTGCCATGGACGCATACCAGGCCAATGCTCCGCCTCAGGATCCGCTGCCATGGGCGATACGGGGCCAATGTCTTTCCAATGCTTCCGTTTTAGGCAGCTGCCGGGAATTATACTCCATTCTCTTTCTTAAAGAAAGCTAATGCGCTGTCATCATTATCCGTTATCAATTATCAAATTACAGACGAATCCGCCATACCATTCGGCGATTTGCGGACCGGCATGCGTATTGTCACCTTCGTCCCGCACGGACTTATCCGCTCTGCAGTCAGCCCATAAGCCTCCCCATAATAAAGCCGCAGGATCGTGTTCACGTTATACAGTCCGATATGCCCCGAACGATGGGCGTCGTTTTCTTTCTTTAATTGCTCTATAATCCGCAGATCCATGCCGCAGCCATCGTCGGTGACTTCTATCATTAATACTTTGTTCTGTATTCCTGGCTGCAATTCGCTCCGCGTTTCCGTTTGCGCTGCTAACTGCTGTTTGCACTGCCTTTCATTTTGCACTTCCGGCTGCTGTTTGCACTGCCTTTCGTTTTGCACTTCTGGATGCAGCTTGCACTGCCTTTCCGTTTGCATTTGAGGCTGCGTTTCAGGCCTGCTGCCGGAACAGGTTTCAGCGCACAAATCAGGTGCCAGAAAAGCACGCACACAGACGTGTCCCTGCTCGCAGTCCTTCAGCCCATGAATGACCGCGTTTTCCACGATCGGCTGCACGATCAGCTTTGGCACCGGAATCCCGCAAAGCTCCTGCGGAAGGCTGATTTCAAACACAAATCGTCCCTCAAAACGGATTTTCTGAATCTGCGCGTAGCAGTCCACCAGATCCATCTCCTCACGCAGAGAAAGGAACTGACTCCCGGAGATGCTGGTTCGCAGAAGCCTGGCCAATCTGGCCGAAAGGGTCGCGATCTCCGGAATCCCATTTTCTTTGGCGACCCATTTGATCGTGTCCAGCGTATTGTACAGAAAATGCGGGTTCAGCTGCGCCTGCATCATGGCAATCCGGGTTTCATCCAGCTGCTTTTGCTGCCCCACCTGTGCTTCCATGTATTGTTTCAAGTCCAGAGTCATGCGGTTGAAGCAGATGGCAAGCTCCCCAAGCTCGTCCGGGCGGTCCGCCCGCATCTGCACCTGCGTATCCAACTGACCCTTCTGCACCTTTTCCATCGCCTCTTTGAGCGCCCGTATCGGGCGGAACAGCTGCCCGGAAAGAGCCGCGGACAGGAAAATGCCCAGCACGGTAGTTGCCAGAACCATCCAGAACAGCACCGAATACATGGACTGCAGCGTCTGAGAGGTCAGCACTACGGGGCGTAGCAGGGCGAAATACAGTCCGGTTTTCCCTAGGCTCATCATATAAACACGATTATTATCATAATCCTCCCGCAAGCTCTCTCCGGCCAGATACCTGGACTTTAAAATTGAGCCAATCTGCGTGCTTTTGGCCGTCCCGGCGCTGTACACCGTTTCCAGAAATTCGTCCAGAATGCAAAAACCATCCTGATTTCCAAACAGTCCGTTCAAAATCTCGCCAAAGCCGTCCTCGTCCATGAAAGCGGTCACATAGCCAATGCATTGTTGGTTCTCATCCAGGATGGCCGACGCGGCCGACAAAAGCAGGCTCTCGTCATCGTAATTCTGTGCCCTCTGAATCACCATCTCACTCGTTTCGGATAAAAGAGCCGCCCTTAAAATCCCCCAATAAACTGGCAAAGTTTTCTGATGCGGAGAGGAGCTGACCGAAAACAGACATGTCCCGTCCGCAGAATAGATCTCAAATTCTGCCATTTCCCGAAGCTGTGCCGTCTCTTCATAAAGCCGGGCATAAACTTCCGTAGCCATCCCGCTTCGTCCCGTAGCGAGCGCCTCCGCGATCAGCTCATCTGACGCAAGACTTGCCAATGTTTCATCCAGATCGTCAAAAAAGTCCAGCAGAGTCCCGTTTACCACCTGTGCCTCCTCCAGATCCAGCTTTCTTGAATCATCCGTCAGCTTCACGCGAAACAATTCGATCAGGAAAACACTGCACAAAACCAGCGGAATCAGAGAGACGAGCAAAAGTCCGAACAACAGCTCCCGCTTAAAAGATTTTCCAATAAAGGTTTTCATGTCCATTCCTCTTTACTAAAACATTGTGTAAAGCACTTCTTTTTGCAAAATCAAGCATTTCACCCGTCCTGGTCATCCCCACAAATCTATTTCATCAGCTCCGCCCACTCATTGAGAATTTCCTCTCGCCACTGCACAGCCAGCTCCAGGTCAAAATCAATCAGCCCGAAGCTCTCCTCTTCCTGCTCAAAATCCGTCCGCACACTCCGCCGGCTCATGGTTTCCACAGCCAGCCGCTGTACATCCTCACTCACAATAAAATCCACAAACTGTTTCGCATTTCCCAGATGACTCGTTCCCTGTACGATCGCACAGCCGTCCGGCACTGCACTCGTCCCTTCCTCCGGGTAGACAATCGTCAGATCATCTCCTGCCAGAATCCGTTTTCGCGCCGTCTCCTCCAGCGTAATTCCAACCAGACGCTTTCCGGAGACCACCTGGTCCACCACATCCCCGGAGCCTTCCGCCATCTCTCCATCCAGTGCACCGGCAAACGCCCCAAGCGTCTCATCCACTTCCAGATCCAGTGCCTGAATCATCGTCACCAGCATCGTGTAGCTGCTGCCGGAATTTGCCGGATCCGCAAAAGCGATCATCCCATCCCAGTCGCCGGATAAAAGATCCGCAAAGCCCTCCGGCGCCTCCGAAGCATCCACCAGCTTACTGTTATAAATCAGGACAATCGGCAGCCGCGTAAAGACCGTCCAAAAGTCCCCGTCCGAGACATATTCGGAAAAGAGCAGATCCGCCTCACTGCTTCTGTACGCTTCAAAATACTCTTTACAGGACTCATAGCTTTCCACCCCTCCGCCGAACATGATGTCGCATTCTTCCCCGGCGGCAATCCGGTCCAGAAGCTCCGCCGTACCTCCATCCGTCACTTCCACCCAGATGCCGGTCCGTTCTTCAAACTCCCGGATGATCGGCTCGTAAACCTCCTCTTTGTGAGAAGTAAAAACAATCAGGCGGTTCGAATCTTCGAGGGCGGGCAAGAGCGCATCCTCTGAGGATTTTCCCCGGCAGCCTGTACACGCAACAGCCAGGCAAAGCAAAACTATCAAAACCAAATGCATCAAACGTTTCATCTTGTACCCCGCTCTTTTGACAACGCAAATCAAGTCAGCAGAATTTACATGCAATTTATGTTTCATTTACACAAATTTTATATCAGATGCTATCATATCTGATTTGTCACGGAATTACAAGACAAATTCCCCGGTGCCGGAGCTGTCAAAAAATCCGCACCTTTTGGAAAGTCCCCGAATCTACAGGGAATTTCACGGAAAAGGTGCGGATTTTCTCAAAAAGGAGTCGATAAGAAAATCCTCGTAAATAATTTTTCAGAGCTTCTGCCGTCAAGCAGCTCTTCCGGCATTTCGTACCTCCTTGTCACTGACCAGACGAAAATACGCATTCGAAGTCATACGGTACACCACCGCATAAATCACCATAAAGGCCGCAATGCAGCCACAGGCAGCTCCCACAAAGAGCGGGATGTTGTCCAATCCGACCATCATCAGCAACAGCCGGACGATGAAACAGGCAAAGACCAGATGCAGCCCCGCCATACCCATCGGCATTAGAAAGACAGTGAGCATCTGGGAGTTGACGCTCCGGCGGATGTTCCTCCGGGTCATGCCCACCTTCTGCATGCTCTCAAAATTATTATCATCATTACCTGGAACAGTTACATTATCTATACAATGTTCTCAATTCCTCTAAAATATCTTTTTTCGTTTTACCTTTAATTCCCAATTGCTTCAAATCCACTTCTTCCGATTCCATTCTTCCTGTAAATTCACACACATCGACAAAAACCAAATCTGGCACGTGCAAAGATGTCTCCTGCTCATAATCAAGTAATTCTGTCAAACGGAAGACATCATTCTTATATCCTCCACACCTGTGTCAACATTTCTTCTACAGCTTCTTTAATTCTTTCATCTCGATCATCCCGCATAGAAATTGCCAGTGAAAGCCTGTCCACACACGCGCCATCTGACAATTTCTTCGGATCATATCTCCATAATTCCAATGCACACTGATCTTCAGAGCTTAGCAGTTGTTTTGAAGCTACATCCTCCCACGCCGCGATGCTGTCCGCAGCCAGAACCGTCACAGTCGGCGGATTCAACATAGAATATTCTGAGAGGGCACGGTAACCGCTTAAAAGA
>JAJQFO010000214.1 GCA_021201095.1 Lachnospiraceae bacterium | reverse complement strand
TGAATTTAAAACAATTGCACAGGGGTGCAGATCTCCACCTTCATTTCAAACCGACCAGAAGACTACGGATTGAAATGGAGGTTTTTTGATGTGCTGTGACAGAAGTGTGCTTTATGAGCCTGCTATGGCTCAATACAGCAATTTGAATTGTGAAGATTCTGTGAAAAAAAGCATTTTTCAAAACAATTCTCTGCGGAATTTTGCCAATGGGTTGCCTCCTGTTCGTAGTAAGAGCGAAAGGGAAAAAAACCGCCTTTTGCGAAAGCGAAAGGAGGTGAGAAATTGGAACCTTATTCGCATGAACACATACGACATTCTTTTGATGCGTACTGCAAACAGATACTGAAGAATGAAGCGGTTGATGTTGAAAGACACCAGAATTATCTTCGGAAGCATGAAATCTCGTTGTCCCGGATCACCGAAGAAGAACTGGAACAGCTCGCAGAGTGCGACACGTACTATGAAGACTATCAGCGTTTCAGGATGACAGGATTTGAAGTGATGATTAAAAATGCGCTGCTTGCAGAAGCCTTGCGGTCGCTTTCTGAGGACAGGCAGGAGATTGTACTGCTTTTTTACATAGTCGGTTTTACCGATAAGGAAATCGCAGAGCGGATGAACCTTGTAAGAAGGACAGTTGCATACCGCAGAAACAGATCTTTGAAGCTGATGAAGGATTTTATGGAGGGAAATGCCCATGAGTAAAACAAGAAAACACAGAAGAAAACAGCAGTATGGAAGGAGCATGTCTGGGAACCTGCTTCCATACGAAATTATAGTCGCTGCTACAGCTGGTGATGCGGATGCAGTCAACATTGTGCTGAAGCATTTTGAAGATTACATCACAAAGCTTTCTACCAGGACGGGATATGACAGCGCGGGCCGCTATTATTCATTTGTGGATGAGGATATGCGCCGGCGCCTGGAAACAAAGCTGATTCTGACAATACCGGAGTTTGATTTGGATTACAGGAAATAAGCTTAATAGAACGGCGTTTGTTTTTCCCTTTCGATTCAAAAATTCAGACGATTTACCGCACATTGACAACTTCATATGGATGACATTACAGGTACATAACCTGCGCACGAGCGAATAAGGCGCGCCGCGAAGACCGAACAGCACGGAGGTGATGAAAGAAGCTGTTCCGCGAGCGATAAGCGTTGGCTTTAACCCGGTATTGGCACACCGGGCGCGATGACTGCGCAGGGGCATAATGATACTTCCTCACGGCTTCCTAAAGACTAGGGGAGAACCCTGCGGCATTCGAGAAACACCCATATTAATCAACTATGTGTATTTTATAAAGTACGATTGTGTGGGGAGTACGGCGTCTGCGGAGCTATGACAGCCGCGCCAGCGGCGGCTTGTAATGTCTACTGTTTTTAAGGTTTGTATGTTAAACAAAAAGAGTGCTTATTAAAGGAAGGGAATATGCAAAATATGGATAATAGATCGCTATTGCCAAATGAAAAGATTTGCATGAGCATTGTTGAAGCTGCAGAGTATTCATCAATTGGTCATAATAAGTTAAGGGAAATCATTGCTGAAAACCCTGATTTGGACTTCATTTTGCATAAAGGTAAGCAGATTTTGATAAAACGTTCGCAGTTTGAACAGTGGATAGAAACGATTAACTACATTTGATTTCATGGTTGTATTTTTGACAGCGATAAGCTATACTGACGATGTGCTTCATAGTCGCTGTCATCGGAAAGGAAGGTAAGGATGGCAAGCGAGAGATTAATTACAAGGGTGAGGAAGGATAAAAAAGGCAGGGTGCTTTTGAAGGGCGAGTATCAGTACCCCAATGGACGCTATGAATTTACTTATACTAATGCTGATGGGAAAAAAGACAAAGTATATTCCTGGTGCCTGACGCAGACGGACAAACCGCCAAAAGGAAAAGAATGCGAAGAATGCCTGCGGGTCATGGAAGCAAGGCTGGCAAGAGATGTACAGGATGGTATCAGTACAAAAAAGGCGAGAAAACAAACATTGGATGCCCTCTTTGAGCAGCATATTGTCTTGCGTCCATTAAAGGATTCCACCAGAACCAACTATATTTATATGTATAACAAATACATTTCGCCTGTGTTTGGTTCAAGAAAGGTCAGTACGATCAGGAATTCGGAAATCAAAGCTTTTTATGGAAGCCTGATTCATGAACTTGGTTTTAAACCGAACAGTATGGAAGTGATTAATACGATTTTGCATCCTATCTTCCAGCAGGCAGTAATGGATGATACGATCAGGAAGAATCCAACAGACGGAGCAATGGCAGAGATCAAACGCAGTCATGATTGGGAGAAACCCAAAAGAAGCGCGCTGACGGAGGAGGAACAGGAAGCTTTTGTAGAATATGTCAGCAATTCAGATACGTATTCACACTGGATGCCGATTTTCACGTTATTGCTTGGCACTGGATTGAGAATCGGAGAAGCTACGGGTTTGCGTTGGCAGGATATTGATTTTGATAACGATATGATAAGTGTCAACCATAATCTTGTATATCGTCAGGATGGTTCCGGGAAGTGTGACTATCGGGTTACAACACCGAAGACCAAAAATAGCGTTCGAGTGGTCCCAATGGTTTCTGATGTGAGGAAAGCCTTGTTGAAGGAGCGTATGCGCCAATACAAGGATGGAACTTGTAAGTCAAGGATCGTTGGTGATGATGGCAATTTGTATGAAGGCTTCATTTTTTACAATCGTTTTGGCTTTGTATATAATCCGCATGTGATTAACTGTGCTATTGACAGAATTGTCAGAGATTTTAATGCACAGGAAGCCGAGAAAGCTGAAGCGGAACATCGTGAACCGCTTGTAATTCGCCATTTTTCGGTACATAATCTCCGGCATACGTTTTGCACGAGATTCTGTGAAAATGAAGCAAATCTCAAGGTGATTCAGGAGATTATGGGTCATGCTGATATATCAACCACGATGGATATTTATAATGAAGCTACTGAGAAGAAGAAAAAAGAATCCTTTGCAGCCCTTGAAGGTAAAATCAAAATAAGCTGATTGATGAAATAATTTATGAAATAAGGCTTCAAAACTTGTGGGAATATTTGGGCGGTGTATGAAAAAATTTAGGAGATAAGGGAAAAAACGAAGATAAAAGCACACTATATATTGCTGACAAACACTATAAAGTACCACAATATATGGTGGTTTTACCTGATGTACCTTTAATCCCGACAATGCGCAGCACAGAGAAGTAGGACCACAATATATAGTGGTTTAGAACGAAACAAATTACAATATATTGCGGATTCTGAATTGCCCAATTTACGATTTGCCCAGAATTTGCCCAAGCCAGAACGATTTTTTTGAAAAGTTATGCAGGGTTATGGCGTAAAAATTGGGTGGTAAGTGAGAACGGCAACGTTAATTAAATATGGATAGGTGAAATGAGCAGCCGTCTGTGATCGGCTGCTCATTATTTTTACCAGTAAGCGGAAAGGATGCTGCAGAAGAAAGAAGGTTATCGGTAATGATAAACGGTAAAGTTCGGTCAGGCATTACAGCCTGGCCTTTATTTGTGCCAGAAAACAGGAGGAAGTTGTAATGAGTATTATGGAAGAAATTTATAATGGTAAAGTGTATCCATCCGAGCAGGTTGTTCCAGAGAAAGGCGGCGAGTATTGGAAAATGCATCAGAGAGCAGATAAACTTTTATCAGAATTTGAAAATCAGCTCAGTAAAGAGGATTATGCAAAACTGAATGAAATTTGCGATTGCATGATTGACTGTCAGGATATCATGTGCCTTGAATTCTACAGACTTGGATTTTCTATGGGACTGCTGCTGATGAAAGAGGCTGAGGACAACCCGTATCTTCCGAAAGAAGAATAAGAAGGCTTCTGTATAAAATTCGTTGGAAAATATCAATATTGTCTGAATTGATATAGCAGGGTTATATTTCGCGAGACGAGGGTAAAAAGCACTGTGGTTCAAAGAATGATCGAAGCACAGTGCTTTTCATTGATGGTGTAATTAGATTATTTTTTCAAATCGCTTCGAAAGAATAATTTAATGAAATTACAAAAAAGATATTGACAATTTCAAAATGGTAATCTATAATCGGATTGCAATATGGTAATTATAAAAAACTGTAATGCAATCAAAGGAGGATGAAACCATGACTTGGCAGGAGAAAGTAAAGGAATTGATGACAAACCAAAATATGAATCAAAAGCAATTATCACAAAAAAGCGGCATAACAGAAGCTTCTGTTTCTCGATATTTAAAAGGTGACAGAAAAGCGCGTATGGACATTATCATCAATTTTGCAAAAGCATTGGGTGTGACAACCGAGTATTTACTTGAGGAAGAAGATGATATGAAACTTGATTCCTATACTGAGATAGCAACAGCAATTGCAAGAAACGGAAAAAATTTGTCACCTGAGGAAAAGAACAAGCTAATTTCTCTTATTCTGGGGAGAGAGGAGTTTTAATGTACTGGAATAGCAGTGATTATGAAAGAATGTCAAAGATTGTGATTGATGTTTATCTCGATTATGGGATTACATCCTTTCCGGTCGATGAGAAAGAAATTTGCAGAAAATTGGGAGTGAAGCTATTGCCGTACTCTGATTTTCCGGAAATTGTGAAAAAAGTATCGGATGATGCGTTTTACGTACCTCCGACTACTGATAATCCGCCGATTATTTTTAACAATGATCTGGAAAAGAATGAGGGGAGACGCAGATATAGTGTTTTTCATGAATTAAAGCATTTTGTATGTGGAGATACAGAAGAAACGTTATATGATGAAAATATGGCTGATTTTTTTGCTCGATATTTTATGTGTCCTATTCCAGTATTAATCTGTAGAAACGTTCGTGACATTGCAACGA
Organism: Lachnospiraceae bacterium; assembly: GCA_021201095.1. GTDB lineage: Bacteria > Bacillota > Clostridia > Lachnospirales > Lachnospiraceae > Choladousia. The sequence continues at coordinate 1,821 of JAJQFO010000214.1, read as the reverse complement.
TTATGTCAGATTATAATGTGGGACTGGATGCTGCAGGCAATGTATTGAGCAATCTTAAAAATAGGCGAATGCGGTATGGAAATAAAATATTTGAGCATGAGCAGCCAATTGTCGATCTTATTGAAAGGGGTGGTGTAACTTGATTGGACGGAAAAGGAAAAGCACTCTGTAACTGCGCCAACAGATACAGAGTGCAAGGTAGGACGTGTTGTTATGTCCACTTCGTAATTCAAATATAATAACATGTCCTTTCACAGAATGCAATTGACAAATTATACAAAATGCCCCAATAATAAGAATTCACAGCTCGTGTTCATGAGCAGAAAGGACATAAAATGATAAAAGGTTTATCAGAATTTGAAAAATATAAGGTTCTCAGGCCAATCATTGGCGGAAGCAACCTGGATGAATACGGATTCCCGATTCTTGATAAAGAAGAGCTTATTTTAGAAGACTGGAAAGATATGAATGCAGTTGGCATTCAAAATGTGTCACCAAAAAGAGCGAATAAGGAAACAATGGTTTTGATGTTTAATTATGATTACAAGTTAATGAGCCTCTGGAATAATCCATTAAAGAAAATTGGACTGTTCACTGGATATTATGCAGTTGCAACGCCGGATTATAGTATATATCCACAAATGAATATTAACGATATCAGGCATAATATTTATATGGCGAGATGGCTTGGCAGGACATGGCAAAATTATGGCTGCATCGTATATCCGACGATCACATGGTGTTTGCCAGATACATATGATATGTGTTTTTCAGGGTATGCAGAGGGTTCAATTGTGGTTATCTCAACGATCGGGTGTCAGGAAAACCAGAATATTTTCCTACAGGGATTCAATGAAATGAAGAGGCGAATTTCCCCATCATTGATAATTGTATATGGAGATATGATTGATGGAATGACGGGCAGATTTGTTAATTATAGGTATGAGGATACATTCCAAAAAGGTTATTATCAGATGACAATACCAGGTCTTACAAAGGTGTTTGAATTAAGGGAGGTATCATAATGGGTTCCAGAGGAGCGTTTGAAAGCGTTGATATGGGAAATTTTTCATTCAAAGAGGGAGGACAGCACTATTATTCCCTTGGTACGTTGAGCAATGACAGCAATGTGAAGGTAATTGTACAGGATTCCAAGAGTGTAAAAGCACCGGAATTCTCACACACTCCAGGCAGAATATATGCAGTTGTGAAAGATGGAAGTTTAAAACATTTAGCTTATTATGATGAAGAGCATAAACAAGCGGTAAGCATAGACTTCGCACATGAGCATAAAGGAGTAAAGCCTCACCGCCATGTGTATTTGATCCACAACAAAAATGATCCGGGAGTGCCACCAACTAAAGAAGAACAAGAACTGATACAAAAAATAAAAAGGGAGTTTCATTTGCGATGAGAAAAAACGAATATAATTCACTCAAAGAGTTTACAGACCAGTATATAGGCGAGTGGGGACCTTCAGACGGTCACTGGCTGGGGCTGGATTTTTATTATCACGGCATAGAATGGAGATTTCAGACATTTCCGATGTATAAAGAGCAATCAATCCTTCCCGACGGAAGAGAGGCTATATTTGGACTTTACAGGAAACTGACTGAGCCAACACGGGATGGACACGAATATGAAGCTATTGGCGAATACGCCACGATGAGGGAAGCGTTGGAAAGCACAGTGATTTGTAACACTCCGTTTAAACAGGTGATTATGGATGATGAGACTGAAATTTTGGGTCAGGATTAGGACTCAATCAGGGTTGTTTCATGAAGAAAATTTAAGCTTGAGAAAAACGTAGATTTTATCGAG
>JAJQFO010000218.1 GCA_021201095.1 Lachnospiraceae bacterium | reverse complement strand
TGAAAAATCAAGGAATTCTGCTCTTTTTTTATTCCAAAAGTGTTTAAGACCGGATCTTAACATGGTCATGCGGGAAATGCAATGAAAAATATATGAATTATTGTATAAATATTAAATCAGTGAAAAGAAATTGTAACATTCATTTTGAGATCGTAACAATAAGCAGGAACCTTTTCCTTGACAATCCAAAGATTTCTGGTACACTCAGGAAATGGTACGCTCACCCGTTTTTATCCCACTTATGAAAATGGTGACCGCCTTATTCGTCTGTTCGAAACCATCCAGACGTAAAACAAAACTAAGGAGAAAATAAAAAATGAAAAATCAGACAAACCCGTCGGGAAACGTTCTGTTCCTGACACATGCGGCTGTCATTGCCGCTCTTTATGTTGTGCTCACCTACCTCGCGAACGCGCTTGGTCTCGCAAACGGCAACATTCAGGTGCGCTTTTCCGAAGCGCTCACCATCCTGCCATTTTTTACCCCCGCCGCCATCCCCGGACTTTATATCGGCTGTCTTCTCGCCAATATCCTGACCGGATGCGCACTGCCCGACATCATTTTCGGGCCGGTTGCCACGCTTCTAGGCGCCCTTGGTACTTATCTGCTTAAGAGACGCAGCAAATGGCTGGCTCCAGTTCCACCCATCGTAGCAAATGCCATCGTTGTGCCGCTCGTGCTGCTGTACGGCTACGGCATCCGGCCGCTCTGGTTTTCCTTTGTGACCGTCACAGCAGGTGAAGTGATTTCCTGCGGCATTTTCGGAATGATCCTGCTGTTCGCACTGCTGAAATACCGAGGACAGCTGTTTCCGGAGGTCTGAAAATCGAGCAGGGGGACTTGTCCCCCTATTCGCCTGCGCCGGGCCGCATCCAACGTTAGCCGGAAAATCCTGACGCGGCCTGTGTGCATAAAACGAATCGGATAGAAAGCAGGAATCCCTCTATCCGAATGCCAAAAGCAAGCCCAAATATATTGCGCTCAATTATCCCCAGATAGCTGCTCCCAGAACGCCTCCGCTTTCTCCCGCACGGTTCGCAAGGTGCATTTGTCAGGATGCTCCCACTCGCGTGGGAACATGTCGCGGTAGCGGGCCTGTGCAAACCGCTCATCCAGCAGCAGGATAAGACCCGCGTCCTGCTCTGTGCGGATGACGCGTCCGGCGGACTGCAGGACGCGGTTCATGCCTGGGCACAGGTAGGCGTAGAAAAAACCGTCTTCCCCGCGCCGGTCGTAAAAGCGCTTGAGCAGCTCGCGCTCGGAGCAGACCTGAGGGAGGCCGGCGCCCACGATCACCGCGCCAATCAGGCGGTCCTCCCGGAGATCAATCCCCTCGCCGAAAATTCCTCCCATTACACAGAAGCCGGCAAGCCCCTGCGGATGCGGATGCTCGAATTTTTCCAGAAAGACTTCCCGTTCTTCCTCACTCATATGGCTGACCTGACGCGCCACCTCGACCGATTCTCCCTGTTCTGTGCAGAGCCATTCCAGCTGGTCGGCCACATCGTCCATCATCTGGTAGGAGGAAAAAAAGACCATATAGTTTCCTCGTCTGGCCCGCATTACCTCCAGAATATATTCCGCCATTTTGCGGTATTCCCGCTCATTCCGGTTCCTGTAGCGGCTGCTCGTATCTGCGCCGATCAGCACCAGCCGTCTGGCCGGGTCAAAAATCGGATTGGCATAGATTGCGTAATTGTCTTTTTCCGTGCTCAGAAGACTTTTGTAATAATTAATCGGCAGAAAGGTAGCGGAAAAAAAGATGGTACTTTTTCCTTTGTCCAGACATTCCTGCAGGTTTTCAGAAATATCCACGCAATATGCCCGCAGCAGAAAACGTCCTTTTGCGAGACGTTCCGTGTACACAACATAGTTGTCGTCCAGATGGTCGCAGACCTCCAGAAAGCTGCGGATCTGAAAGTACAGATTGAGCGTTTTCTCATTCAGCTCCGCATCCAGAGAGTCTTCCATGAAATCTTCCATCAGACCCAGCAGATTCAGCAGATAGACAGGGAATACGCCGATCCCGCCCTGTGTGCTTTCCATGATTTGAGATGAGGCGCCTGAAAGAAACGAAGATTTTGCCTCATCCTCCCACGCACCCAGAGTCATCACACCGGCGCCCCTCTCTTCCATCTCCAGCTGTCTTTTCTGCAGCCAGTCAATGCAATGCTTTGCCGCCCTCGCGAGGGCGCGGGCGGTGCGGAGAAGTTCTCCGGGGCGATGATGCCGGGAGAGAATCGGCGCATTGCATTCATTCTGTGTGGATGAATCAGTTTTTCTTGCCCTTCCAAATGCCAGAAATTCTTTTCTCAGCGCGAGAAATTCTTCCATATATAATGAGGCTGAGAACATCTCGCGCCCGCGCTCGACCAGATTGTGCGCCTCATCAATTAAAAACAGATAATCGCCCTTTACGCCTTCCCCGAAAAACCGTTTTAATCGGGCGCGCGGGTCGAAAATGTAATTGTAATCACAAATCACGGCATCTGTCCAAAGCGCGGTATCCAGCCCCATCTCGAAAGGACAGACCTGCCATTTTCTGGCCTGTGCCTCCAGCGCCTGCCGGTCCAGCGCTTCGTTTTCCGAAATCAGCTCAAAGACCGCGTCATTGACCCGGTCATAATGTCCCTTCGCGTAAGGACAGGCGTCCGGGTTGCACTCGGTCTCCTCCTGAAAACAGATTTTTTCTTTTGCAGTCAGCGTCACAGTCTTCATATGCAGGCCTTTTTCCCGCAAAATAGCAAAGCTCTCCTCTGCAACCGTGCGTGTGATGGTTTTGGCCGTCGCGTAAAAAAGCCGGTCTGCTTTGCCCTCCCCGATGGCCTTAACGGCGGGATAGATCGTGGAAAGCGTCTTTCCAGTACCGGTCGGCGCCTGAATGAACAGTTTTTTTCCGCGTGCGATTGTGCGGTAAACGGAGGACGCTACATCCTTCTGTCCGGGTCTCCAGGAAAAAGGAAATGGCAGATCACGGATCGAATTCTGCCGGGCCACCTTCCACTCGATCTGCAGCTTCGCCCATTTCCGATACTGCCCGACCAGCTTCATAAACCAGGTCTCCAGTTCTTCCATAGTATAAATCTGCCGGAAACGCCGGATCTGCCCGATGCCAGATTGATAGGAAGCTTTTTTCCCCGCCCGGCGGCCTCCTCCTGCCTGACGGGCATCTCTCGTTTCTGAGCCAGAAAGAGCAGCTGCCTGTGCTGTTTTCTCAGAAGATGGTATGTCTTCTTCCCTGATGTCCGGATCAGAATCTTCCATTCCAAGATTGCAATAGGTCATCTGGACCCCGACATGCGAAAGTCCTTTTTGACTGCCGTAAATATAAGCATAACATTTGGCCTGCGCCAGATGCAGCATAAGAGGGTACTCCAGACTCATGACATCCCGGTAGATGCCCTTGATCTCATCGATGTAGAAAATACCTTTTTGAGAATTCTGGTCTGTGCCTCCGTCCGGGATCTCTTCTGAAATCTTATCCGGCCCCCGCTTCAGGGCAACATTCACTAAAGAAAAATCCGCCGGGGAATCCAGCGTAAATTCGCAGGGATCGTAGGTCGGAAGCCTTTTTCTTCCTTTTTTCGCCCTGCTTTTTTCTTCCATAAAAATCCCGTCTGCACGGCCTTCTACTGTGAGTACGAGCTTCTGCGCAGGAAATTTTTCCGCCGCCGGTGCGTTCTTCGCTTTTCCGCCTGCTCCATTTTCTGCTCCGTCCGAACGCACCTGGGAGAGCGTTTCTGCAGCGTCTCCCAGACGCAAAGCGTTTCTCACATTGGCGGCATCATTGGCGGCATCATCGGCAGCGCGATCTGCCCTCGCCGGGTTTTGCCCCCAATCTCTGATTGCGGGGCGTGGGCATTCTCTCCCTTCAGGCGGGATATCCGCCGAACGCACGTGAGAGGGCATTTCCGCACAGCAAAATAAGGCCTCCGGCCACGAAATCTCCATAGACAGCGGCACCTCTGCCTGATAGCCGCTCCCCATCTGCCCCTGAATCCGCCTGTGGATACGGCTGCCTTCCTGCATGGCATCTTTTTCGCCAAAAGCCCCTCTTCGATTGTCAATATCACCCGCGCGCAGAATAAATTCTACCAGATTTCGTACGGAAATCCTGACTCTCCAATATTCTTCCATAAATTTTTTACACAGCAAACTTTTTCAGCGTCTGCTCCAGCAAAGTGTCCTCTTCCCCATAGCAGACGACCAATTCTCCAGAGAGATCCAGGCTCATCACCCCCATAATCGATTTCGCGTCAATCAACGTCTCTCCGTTCAGAATATTAACATCAAAGCTGCATTTATCCGCAGCCTTGACAAATTCTCTCACATCATCGACTGTTCTTAGCTGAATCCTCCTCTTAAACATTTACCCTTTCTCCCTTCTTAAGTCCCAGCATGATGTCACATGTCCCCAATTTGCCTGCAAATTGGGGACGTAGGCCGCACCATTTCGCGAAGCGAAATATTAATTGTGCGGCTCTCCTTTTTATGTAAAAAGCCGCGGCAGAGCCGATCTGAAAATCTGCTCTGTCACGGCCTGCTTACTAATAATTCAGGAAATCCTTGAGTCTCTTGCTCCTGGATGGGTGACGCAGCTTGCGCAGAGCCTTTGCCTCAATCTGCCGGATACGCTCTCTGGTCACGTTGAACTCCTTGCCGACCTCTTCCAGCGTCCTCGCGCGTCCGTCCTCGAGTCCGAAACGCAGCTTGATCACCTGGCGCTCCCGCTCAGTCAGAGACTCCAGCGCTGTGGAAAGCTCCTCACGCAGCATGGAAAACGCAGCGGAATCTGCGGGAGAGAGTGCCGTATCATCCTCAATAAAATCACCGAGGTGGGAATCGTCCTCTTCCCCGATCGGCGTGTCCAGCGACACCGGATCTCTGGATATTTTCAATACCTCACGCACACGGCTGACCGGTACGCCGAGACGGTCCGCTACCTCCTCCGGGGTCGGCTCGCGCCCAAGCTCCTGCAGAAGCGTCCGCGTCATGCGCAGCGTTTTATTGATGGTCTCTACCATATGTACCGGGACTCGAATCGTCCGTCCGGTGTCTGCAATGCCGCGCGTAATTGCCTGACGAATCCACCAGGTCGCGTATGTGCTGAATTTATAACCCTTTGTATAATCAAATTTGTCTACGGCCTTCATCAGGCCCATATTGCCCTCCTGGATCAGATCCAGAAACGGCATACCTCTGCCTACATACTTTTTGGCAATGCTCACAACGAGCCGGAGATTCGCTTCGGTCAGCTTTTTCTTGGCTTCTTCATCGCCCTGTTCTACTCTTTTGGCCAGCTCAATCTCCTCATCCCCGGAAAGCAGGGGAACATTACCAATTTCCTTCAAATACATGCGGACCGGGTCCTCTGTACTGACGCCCTCCAGCACATCTGCATCACTGATCAGCTCGATCTCCTCATGCTCGGACATCAGGATATCGTCCTCTGGCTCGAGCAGGAGCTCATCTCCGGCATCTCCGGCTTCATCGGGAACTTCATCAGGCATCTTGCCCTGTACAACGTCGATATGATTCTTTTCCAGATACTCAAGGATCATATCCATCTTGTCTTCTGTGAGCTCCATCCCCGGAAACGCGCCCATAATCTCATCATATTGGAGCGTATTCTTTTTGGATGCTGCAAGTGCTTTCAGTTTTTCAAGTGCTTTCAGAAACTGTTCCTGTACTTCGTTCATAAACAATCTCCTTTCGCCTTTTACAATACCATTTTTGTCAATCCGTGTCAACGCAAAGCAGAAAATTGTAAAAAATTGTCGAATCGCGCCGGGCTTTTTCCGTTTACAACCCGCGCGTCAGAATATAATGGCAGATTCTTACGGTGTCCCGGCATTCCGCAGGCTGATTACGGGGCCTCCGGTATGTTCAATGTATTCTCTGGTAATCCGGACACTGCCAATGCTGTCATCCTTCGGGATTTCGTACATGATATCGAGCATAAATTCCTCGATGATCGCTCTCAGGGCTCGCGCACCGGTCTTTCTTTTGAGTGCTTTTTCCGCAATCGCCTCCAGCGCGCCGTCGTCCAGGGTCAGCTCCACTTCGTCCATGGCCAGCAGCTTCTGATACTGCCGGATAATCGCGTTGCGCGGCTCTTTCAGGATACGCACCAGCATTTCCTTCGTGAGGGACTGCAGCGGGCAGATGACGGGCAGGCGGCCGAGAAACTCCGGGATCATGCCGAAGGTTCGCAAATCCTCCACCTCGACCTTCGTGAGCAGGTCCGGATCCTCATCATATTTATCCTTCAGATCCGAGAAAAATCCGATCGAGGCCTGTTTGTTCAGACGTTCTTTGATGATTTCCTCCAGTCCCGGGAAAGCCCCGCCGCAGATGAACAGGATGTTGCTCGTATCCACAGTCGCCATCGGAACCATCGCGTTTTTGCTTGCGGAGCCGACCGGCACCTCCACTTCACTGCCCTCCAGCAGCTTCAGCATCCCCTGCTGCACGGCCTCGCCGCTGACATCGCGCTGATTTGTATTCTTCTTACGCGCGATTTTATCAATTTCGTCAATAAAAATAATCCCCTGCTCCGCCCTGGCGACGTCATTATCAGCTGCGGAAAGCAGGCGTGTCACCACGCTCTCGATATCGTCGCCAATGTAACCGGCTTCCGTCAGTGAGGTCGCATCCGCGATCGCGAGCGGGACATCAAGCAACCGCGCAAGCGTCTTCACCAGATAAGTCTTGCCGCAGCCGGTGGGACCCAGAAGGAGCATGTTTGATTTTTCAATCTCCACATCATCAAAAGAAACCATGGAGCGCTCCGACAAATCGGTGCCGGTCAGAATATTCCCCTCTCCATCCTGCTCTTTTGCCGCCTCTGCTTTTTTCTCACAGTCCGCAATCCGCTTGTAATGGTTATAGACAGCTACGGAAATCACCTTCTTGGCGTGCTCCTGCCCTACCACATATTCATCCAGGCTTGCCTTGATCTTATGAGGAGCCGGAATATGCGCAATATCAAGCTCCTTTTGCGGCTTCTTTTCCTTCGGCTTTTTCTTGATCTGCTGCTGTTGCTGGCGGGGCATGCCGAGATTTCCGAAAATGTCGCCCAGATTGATCATGCTGATGGTCGGAATGCGGAAATTCCTGTGGCCGGAGCCTTCCTGATTTTTCTCTGAATCCGGAGTAGTATCCGGTTCCTGACCGGAGTCCGAAGCTTCCTCTACAACACTCCCGGTGTACTTCTCATGAGACCGGTCAGCAGCATCCGAAGTACCGTCCGCCTTTCCGTCATCATGAGCATTTCCTGTTGCAGACTCAGGCATCGCCTTCTTTGCGCTTTCCTGCGTTCCAGGCGCCTGACCGCCAGCTTCATCTTCTGATGAGGTCTCCCCGCTCTTGTCTGCGGATGCCGCCGGCGTATTGGAGCCCATAAACTGACCCGCCAGCTTTGTCATATCTTCCTGCGAAAGTCCGGTCGACTGCATGGCATCAAATGCTTTCTGAATGCAGTCCGGGCACACGCAGATGCCGCCGGGCATCTCAATCACCTTCCCCGCAATGCTCTCCGGTCTGCCGCAGAGCATACAGAATTTTTCATATCCATTTCTGTCGTCTTTTTTATCGGTACTCATCTTTCTCTGTCATCTCCTCTATACCGCCATGTGCTGATACACATCTGCTGTTTTGCGGCTTTATCATTCTATCGCTGATTTATTATCGTTGACTTACTATCGCTGACCTTTCAAAGAACCCCCGTCTCAGGTTCCAGCTTACTATCACTGACTTTTCAAAGACCCGCACCTCAGGTTCTCCCTCTGTCAGGCTGTTTTACAATCATTTTACCAGGAAGGCGTCATTCCTCCAAAGGGAGGGGTGGATCTCTGACCTTGGCCGCCCTCCTCGGGCTGTTCTGAAAAGGTCACACTCAAAGTCTTTGCTGTATAGCTTCCCTTGTTTGCCCGGTAAATTTCTATCTCAACGGTTTCCCCCGCACTGTAATACTCCATAAGATTGGAAAAACCATCCGATGTCAGGACAGATATGCCGTCAAGGGCACTGATAATGTCACCTTGTTTCAGGCCTGCGTCCTCCGCCGGAGAGCCGCTCTCTACCCGGCTCACATATACCCCTTCCGGAATGTCGTACAATTCTCTGGTCTCTGAAGAAATATCCTGCGTGTCAATCCCTAAATATCCCCGGGTTTCCTCATCTGCCCTTTCCCTTGTCTCGCGCCCCATCAGCTCCTCAAGAACCGGTCGTGCGTCATCAATCGGAATCGCGTAGCCCATACCCTCGACCCCGGACGCAGATACCTTGGCAGAATTGATGCCAATCACTTCTCCGGCTGCATTCAGCAGCGCTCCGCCGCTGTTTCCGGCATTGATCGCCGCATCTGTCTGGATATAATTTCCCGTCACGCCGTCCACTTCAATGGACCGGTTCAATGCACTGATAATGCCATAGGTGACACTCTGTCCGTAGCCCAGTGCATTGCCGATCGCAATCGCAGGCTCCCCGATCGTCAGTGCCGCGGATGAGCCAAGCGTCGCCGCATATACCTGCCCGAGGACCTCGTCCGAAATCTCATCAAGCTCCACCGCTATCACGGCCAGATCTGCGCTCTCATTTATCCCCTTAAGCGCAGCCTCTGCCAGAAGGTCTTCCTCATCAGAAATATCCGCCCAGAAGCAGACAGTCAGAGACACCGCGTCCTCGACCACATGATAATTCGTAGCAATCAACAGCTCTGTATCGTTTTCACCGATGATAATTCCGGTACCGCTGCTGACACTCTCCACTTCCGCCGTACCTCGATACATGTAAGATACCTCCTGTACAGACAGATTCGTAATCGCGACCACAGAAGGCATTGTTTTTGTCACTACACTGACAATATCCAGTGTCTCGTCCTGACCGAACGATCCTCTCTGGGTTTTCCCTGTATCAGATGAAGCGTCCTTTTCGTTTTCATCTCCGCTTTTATTATCAGTATCCGTACTGCCGGATTCTCCTGAAGCGCCGGACGCTTCGTCCGTATTTATATTTGTATCTGTACTTACGTCCGTACCTGCTGCCGTTTCCGTTTCTGGGCTTACGTCCGTACCTGCTGCCGCATCCGTACCTGTTTCTGTACCTGCAGTCTCATCCGCATCTATGTCTGCATCCGCATTATTTTCCCCGGCATCAGCCGCATCGGTTCCATTTTCCGTATCCGCTTCCTGTAAAAAAACGGTCTGTACCTCATTCAGATATCCGGTCAGTTTAGACACGAAATATATTCCACCGGCAATTACCCCCAGTGTCAGAAAAAATACCAGCACAAGCAGCGGCGTGTTATTATCATTTTTCTGATTTCTGTCATCCTTCACGTCGGTTCCTCCGAAATAAGAGAATTTTAGCAACAATTATGGGATGTAGTTTATCAGAAAATTGTGTCGAATCTGTGTAAACTGTTCTGAACACCATCACAAAGAAAAGACTTGTTCAATGTTCCCAGTAAGCCTTATTCATGGAACAAAGCCGCACCAGTTTTCCCGGCAGTCTCGCATAATTTTTCCCAAGCAGATAACCAGCATACTTGCAGCCGCTCTGCCAGATCAGCGGAAGAAGCAGCCACGGCTTTCCCTTCCGCATCAGATAGGAGGCCGTTTTCTGAATCAGATGAACGCCCTCGCTCTCCGAGCTTATGCCGGAAAACACTTCCGGATGCTCCGCCTGCGACACACCCAGGTCAAAGTTCCGGTGAAACTGGCAAATGCCGCTGTAATTGTGCGAATGGATCACTTTTGCTTCTGCACAGTATGCCACCTTTTTCCCTGCGTAAATCAGCTTCGCCGCAAAAATCATGTCCTCATTAAAAATCGTATGGCGCTCGAATCCACCGTTTTCCTCGTACGCGCTCCTGCGGTACATGGCACAGACATTCGAACAGAAAAAGGTCTTAATTCCAAGCGTCTCCAGATCTTTTTCCGACTTTATCCGGCTCTGGGGCGGATAGTTAAAATTGCGCGTGTATTGCTCCGCGAGGGCCGCATCCGCTCTGGGCAGCTGTCGTGCGTAGGCTGCGCAGACATCCGGATCTGCAAACGGCGCCAGCAGCGCCTCTGTCAGATAAATATCCTCCGGCACGGCATCCTGCGTCATAAATAAAATCATTTCTCCATCAAGCAGCCCCGCAGCCATGTGCCGGGTGCCGCCATGGTCAAATTCCAGCTTGCGGATATGCTGCACAAGGATCCTGGGCCAGGAATCCGCCTTCTCCCCGGGCAGATCATCCAGCAGGTGCGCGTCAAACAACTCTTTTTCCGTATTAACCAGCAGAATGTACCTGGGGCGAACCTTCTGGGAGCACAATCTCAATATCAGATCCCGCAGCCGCCGATCCGGCTTATAGACTGGAATAATCACGTCAATTGTCCGCTCCATGGCTCCTCCTGACATTCTTTCCGGCGTTCTTACAGACATTTTTACAGACATTCCTCCCGGCACTTTTTGTCAATCCGCTCATCCTGACCACTTACTATTGACCACTAACCACTGACCATTGATCTTTGACCACTAACCACCGACCACTAATCACTAATCACTGAACGCTGACCACTAATCAATAAACCCCCGTCGCTGCAGAAATATTGTCGCTGATTTCCTGCACGGTAGAGGATACCGTATAGCTTGTGCCATAAAGCAGCTCATGCAGCTCGGCGACATTTGTGGCCAGAGTCTGAGGAATCACGCAGTCCGCCGAAGAAACGGTTGCCGTCGTACTTTCAAACGGGAACCCCTGTGAGTCCACAATGTTATATTTCGCTATGCCTGACGCCAGGCTGATCAGCTCCGTGTTGCTCAGGCTCGTAGAAATATAAGGAATCATGTTATTGACAATCGCCAGCAGACCGGTCACGCCCTGCTCCTGCGCTTTTTTCAAAATCTGGGTAAGAACCGTCCTCTGCCGTTCTGTCCGTTTGTAGTCCCAGCCAGTCGTGTAGCGGATCCGGCAGTAGGCCATCGCCTGAATACCGGTCAGTGTCTGTGTCCCGGACGAGGTCACCTCTGTGTAGGACCGTCCTGTCACCTCGGAGGTTTCTACCAGATAGGCATTCAGCCAGTACACTTCCTCGTCATCCAGCGTCACTTCGACACCGCCAAGCTCGTCCACAACCTCAATCACCGCCTCAAAATCCACTGTGACATAGTCCTCAATGTCCAAATCCAGATTTTTATTCAGCATATTCACCGAAAGCGCAGCGCCCCCATAGGCATAGGCTTCTGTTGCCTTGCGGTAAGAGCCGTCTGTGTTATCCAGATAGGTGTCCCGATAAACGGATACCAGCTTGATATCGCCGGAGCTTTTGTTGATGCTCGCAATGATGATCGTATCACTTCTGGTGCCGCTTTCCAGCTCGCCCTCGCGTGAGTCCACGCCAAAGATCGCGATATTGCGGTAACCGGAGGAGGTCACGCCACTGTTGACCAGGATATTGCTGAGCTTCTCACGGTCCAGGCCTCCCAGAAGGGCAGTCCCAGCAATACCAACCGCTGCAATCAGCAGTACCAGAATCCCCAGTACCCAGAAAATTTTTCTTTTTTTCTTCTTTTTCTTTTTCATTTTTCCTCTCCGATCCGGATCCTCCGCACCGTCCGGGCGCACGGGCGGAGGTGTTTCCCCATAGCCTCCCTGGCCGGAATTTCCGCGGAAATTCGCCTGCTGGTCATAATAATTTCCCTGACCGTAGTAGCTTGGGCCGTCCTGCCCCTGACCGCCGTAGTATTGTCCATCCTGACTGCCATAATATTGACCATTCTGGCCGCCATAGCTCTGTCCGTCCTGGCTGCCGTAATATTGGCCGTTCTGGCCGGCATAGCTCTGGCCACCCTGGTCTCCGTAATATTGGCCGTCATACTCCTGGCCGCTGCTTCTGCCGTCATAATATCCCACATCGTCCGTCCAGTTCTCCTGGCCGTCATAACTGCTCCCCTGCTTGTCTTTTTTCATGTTGCTGCTCCCCTTTCTCAGGCGCTGCCCGGACGGGCGGCATTCGTCAATATGCATTTTTATTCACAAAGCCTTTAAAGACCGTCATCAGTAAAATTTTAAAATCCAGGCTCAATGTCCAGTTCTCAATATAATACAGATCGTAGTCGATCCTTTTTCGGATCGAAGTGTTGCCGCGGTAGCCATGCACCTGCGCCCATCCGGTCATACCCGGACGCACCTGATGCTTCACCATATAGCGGGGAATTTCCTCACGGAACTTTTCCACATACTGCGGCCGTTCCGGCCTGGGGCCTACCAAAGACATATCCCCCTTCAAAACATTGAAAAACTGCGGCATTTCATCTATGCTGGTACGCCGGATGATCTTTCCGACGCTGGTCACACGCGGATCGTTTCTCGTCGTCCAGCCTTTTTTTTCATCCTCCTCCGTCTGCTGCTCCATGGAGCGAAACTTGTACATCTGAAATGGTCTGTTGTGCAGCCCGACACGCTCCTGTTTGAAAATCAGCGGCCCCTTCGACGTCGCCTTGATCGCGATCGCCGTGACCAGCATGACTGGCGAAAATAAAATCAGACAGAAAACAGAGCCAACAATATCCACAAACCGTTTCATCGTCGCATTGAAGGCATTGGAAAGCGGGACATGGCGGATATTAATCACAGGAAGTCCCAAAATATCCTCTGTGTAAGGCTTTGTCGGTATAATATTGCTGTAATCAGGGATAAATTTCGTGTGAACACCGGACTTTTCGCACATCGAGACAATGCGCTCCAGCTTGTAATATTCATTCAGGCCGACCGTGATCGCGATCTCATCCGGCGTGTGGTAGGTCAGAAGTGAATTCAGGCTGCCGATCGGTCCTAAGACCTCCACGCCTTTATAGAGCGTACCTGCCTGCGTATCGTCACTTAAAATGCCCAGCACCCGGTATCCCCACTGAGGATTTGCGACAATACGGTCAATGTACTGCTCCGCCGCATGACTGTAGCCTACCAGAAGAATGTAGCGCTGGTTCAGCCCCAGAGCGCGGGCCCGCATCAGGATCAGCCGGACCACGTTGCGCTCCACGATCGTCAGGATCACATTGAGGGTCAGGAACACCGTCAGCAGCATTCGGGAGACATCCATCAGGCGCAGCATAAAAAGTACGGCCATGAGCGCGAGACCGCCCACTGCGTTGGCTTTTAAGATATTCCCGCCTTCCCGGCGTCTTCCTTCCAGGCGATTCGGCACGTAAAGGTTAAACGCATAATAGAGCAGCAAAAAGAAAGGCACGATCGCGGCCAGTGCCATAAGATATATTTCCCGCGGCAAGACGCCGATTCCGCCCTGTCTGGTGCTCACAATCATGACATACCATCCCAACAGATACGAGACAATCATCACGATTGCATCCAGAATAACCTGAAGGCGGTTCATAAATTTCTGGTTTTCCTTCAAAATCTATTAGCCCCTCTTCTTCCGTCCCCCGAGATGCCCACAATTCTCAGATGTCATTATTTCTCTATTATCCAGGTTTCACACGAAACCACTGCTTTCCTCAGATCCTGGATATTCCATGAAAGCCGTATTCCACAAAAAGCTTCCTCATTCGATATCCTTCTTCTTCAGATATCAGAAGATATCAGAAATTCTGCGCACCAGATTCCCCCATAATTCCAGCTGAATCCGTACATAGGAAGGCAGATTTTTCCAGCGAAACCGCACTTTTTTATCCCGGCTGCAAAGAGCAGTGCCTGCACCCAGTCCCACAACATACTCCCTCAGATAGCCCTTTTGGGCAAAGAAAAACATCTTTATCAAAAACCCGGCCGCCAGAAACGGCAGGTTCAGAATGATCTGCGCCAGAGGCATATTTTTATAAATCAGATAAATATTATTCCGCGAGGAATAACGAATCTTAAACTCATTATAAAGAGAACCACTGGTCGCACTCCCGACATGCCGGACGACCGCCCGCGGTTCATAGCGATTGCGATAGCCGGCTATCCGGGCGCGGTACCCGACATCCGTGTCCTCCAGATACGCGAAATGCGTCTCATCAAAAAACCCGATCTCGTCAAAAACCTCTCTGCGGTAAATCGCCGCGGCCGCGCAGGCGGAGAAAATCTCCCTCCCGCGGTCGTACTGATCCGCCGGTTTGCCTTTGCCCAGCGCATAGGCCCAGCCAAGTGCACAATAATAATCTCCAGCGTTATCCATCCGGGCCGGATCCCGCATCTGCACCATCTTCGCCGCGCAGGAAAATACTTTTGCAGCACAGTCTTTTTCCGTGTTTTTCTGTTTCCCGGATCCCCAGCTGCGCTCCATCGCGCACACCAGCTCTTCTACAAAAGTATCCTCGCATACCGTGTCATTGTTCAGGAGTATCACATACGGCGTATCCGCCATGCGGATGCCCTCATTGACCGCACGGCAGAAGCCTTCGTTGCGCTCAAACCGATGAATCCGTACCTCTGGATAATTCGCGCTGACAAAATCCGCGCTCCCATCCTCTGATCCGTTATCTATCAGAATCACCGAAAAATCCTGCCGGCTCTGTCTTGTCAGGGAAGTAAGGCACGGTCCAAGGTAATCTTTTCCATTCAGATTCGGTATCACAATAGTTACTATCTGCATATTTATGAAAACTCCTGTCAACGCGCTTCGCGGCTTTTTCAGGTCCTTATATCTTCGCGCCTGCCATAATGCCGGACCGTTCGTTTTCCGTCCAGACATAAAACCCCGCTTTCCATGCAGGTCCGGCTTCCCCGTTCGGAAATCCTCTGGCCAGGGTTCGTTCTTTCTCGTCAGGACGAAGCCCGCAGCGAATAATTCCACTTGCTCAAGGAGAGGTTCGGATTGTAATAAGGATCCCCTTCTTTCAAAATCCGGATCCATCTGGTCCGCATATACTCAATCTCCCCCTGAAACCGTCTGGCCTTTGCCTCGGTGTCCTCCGGCCCCCGGGTTTTCGACTCGTAATGCGTCAGCTCCGCATAGGGGTCGTAGACCACCAGATATCCCGCCTCACGCACCTTCAGGCAGAAATCCACGTCATTAAATGCAACTGCCAGGCGTTCCTCAAACCCGCCTGCTGCGTCATAGGCCTCTCGTTTGATCATCATACAGGCAGCCGTCACCGCGCTCAGATCCTGCTGCAGCGCTTCCCGGTGCATGTAACCGGTATGGCCATTCTTCATCCCGACAAAAACACTTCCGGCGATGCCGCCGATCCCGATGATAATCCCGGCATGCTGAATAGAGCCGTCCGGATAATACAGCCGCGCACCGACCGCCCCGGTGCCCTTTCTCTGACAATGCGCCAGCATTCCCGTCATCCAGTCCGGAGAAATGACTTCCATATCGTTATTCAGGCAGAGAATATAATCCCCCTTCGCGTGGCGGATGCCAAAATTATTAATCGCGGAGTAATTAAATTCCCTGTCCCAATATACAACATGAACTCCGTTTCGTCCATCTATTTCTTTATAATAATCGAAAATTTCCTGTGAAGTACTGTTATTTTCGACAATGATAATCTCATAATTTTTCCAGGTTGTCTTTTCAAAGATGGAGGTCAGACATTTCTGAAGCGTCTCCTTTTCATCCTTATTCGGAATCACGATCGAGACCAGTGGCTCGCCTGACACCTGATAATCTACCCGATAACAGCCGAAATCCTTCTTCCGCGAGACCTCTCCGGAGAGCCCGCAGCGTTTCAGATGCGCCTCAACGGCCCGCGCGCCGGACTCATAAGCGTATTCCTTGCTTAAGGGGTTGTCCGCGGTAGACGCCGATGAAACCCGCCAGTGATAAAGAATGCGCGGGATGTGGCAGATCCCTTCCGCCTCCTCCGAGCAGCGCAGAATAAAATCATGATCCTGTGCTCCCTCATATCTGTCGTCAAACCCGCCTACCCGCTCATAAAGCGCCCGGGCAAAAACCAGAAAGTGGCAGATATAATTATTGGAACGCAGCAGATCCGGATTAAAATCCGGCTTCAGATTCGGCTGAAAATGGCGGCTTAAATCCGCCTCAACCTTGTCCTCGTCTGTATAGAGCAGCTCCGGAAATATCTCTGTTCTTTTCTCCCAGCCGCTAATCGCCGAGGCCACCTCATAGAGCGCGTCCGGCGCAAGCAGATCGTCATGATCCAGAAGCCCGACATACTCGCCTGTCGCCATCTCCACTGCTGCGTTCGTATTGCCGGCAATGCCACGGTTTTCCGGCAGATTCAAAACATGAATGCGCTCATCCTGCGCGGCATATGCAGCAACCGCATCACGAAGCGCCTCATTCTCCGGGCTTCCGTTTGCCAGGCAGAGCTCCCAGTGCGGATAGGTCTGATTTCTCACAGAATCCACCATCTGCTCCAGGTAGAGCAGCGGCGTCCGGTACAGCGGGACCGCGATGCTGATCCGCACCGGATCCGCCCACTTCTGACTTCTCTGACGCGCAAGCTCCTGCTCACTCGCCCGGTGCTGCTCATACCAGGGCTCATAGGGCACCTCCTCCGGCTCGATCCGGTCACTTAAGCGGATCAGAAATTCCTTTATGCCAAAGTGACGGAGGTATTTGATTCCCTTACTGATCATATAAGGGCTCAGTTTTTTGAAAAATCTTACAATCTGGCTGTCAGAAATTTTGCTCACCACCTTTTGCAGCTTCCGTTTTATCACCAGCTCCTGGGTCACTGGCGAATCGAAAAATCTGCTTTATCCAGGGTCAGGTTCGGATTGTAATAAGGATCGCCCGCTTTCACAAGATCGCCCCACCGATTCAGGAAAACTGCGGTTTCCTGATTAAATCGTTCAATCTTTTCCTGCGTATTTTCCAATCCGCGTGATTTCGATTCATAATGATAAAGCTGAGCCAGCGGAGTATACACGATCAGTTTTCCAGTCTGACGGATCTTCATACAAAAATCAATGTCGTTGAACGCAACCCGAAGCGCTTCGGACATGCCGCCCACCTCATGATAAACGGAAGCCTTTACCATCATGCAGGCCGCAGTGACCGCGCTGTAATTCTGCCGGCAGATAATACGGGAAAAATAACCATTATCGCCGCGCCTGCTCCCGATAAATGCATGTCCCGCAATACCGCCGAATCCAAGCACGACTCCTGCGTGCTGGATCGTATTATCTTCATAGAAAAGCAATGCGCCGACTGCTCCGACCTCTTCCCGCTGACAGCATCCCAGCATCTGTCTTAAGCAGTCCCCGTTGATAATTTCCGTGTCGTTATTCAGGAGCAGATAATAATCGCCCTTTGCAAACTGCACGCCAAAATTATTAATCGCAGAAAAATTAAATCCATTCCCGCCTTCCTGCTCAAAGAAGACTACCTTCAAATTCGGAATTTCCTGCTCCAGTTCACGGTATGCTTCAAATGTCTCCGGCTCAATACTATTATTTTCGATGATAATGTACTCATATCTGCGATAATCTGATTTTTTCTCGATAGAATCAATACATTTTCTCAAATCCGCAATATGATCTTTATTCGGAATCAAAATCGAGATCAGTGGAAGGCTACCGTCATCCAGTTTTTTTATGACAAATTCCGTGTGATACAGCCCCGGATATTCGCCCTCCGTCACTACTGCGTCGATCCCCAGCCGGTCATAGTGTGCCGTCAGGGCACGCCGCCCCGCCTCAAATGCGTATTTTTTGCTTTCCGGATCTTCTGCTGTGGATCCTCCATGAGAGCGCCAGTGATAAAGGATTCTCGGAATATGCACAATCCGGGAAGGCTCCGTCTGCTCTGTGCAGCGAAGGACATAATCATAATCCTGTGCGCCGTCAAAGGCTGGATCGAGAAGCCCTGTCCTCTCCCTCAATTTCTGACTTACCATTACCAGATGGCAGAAATAATTCATACTGCACAGCAGATCCGGACTGTAATCCGGTTTAAAATGCGGCTCAAAATACCGTTTTCCGCCTGTATCTACCTTATCTTCATCCGAATAAATGAGATCCGCTTCCGGATTTTCGTTTATCGTCTTCACGCACCACCAGAGCGCATCCGGGGAAAGCAGGTCGTCATGATCCCCAAACAGGACATATTCGCCTGCTGCCGCTTTCAGCGCCTCATTGGTATTTTCTGCAATGCGAAGTGGGTTTCCACTGTCTGGAAGAACCCGAATGCGGGAGTCCTGCATCTTAAGGTCTTCCAGTTTTTTCGTAAGACTGCCGTCACCGCTTCCGTCGGAAAGCACAAGCTCCCAGTTCCCATAGGACTGATTCTTTACGGAAGCAATCATCTCCCGTAAAAACTTTTCCGGTGTCCGGTAAAGCGGTACAACAATACTGATTTTCGGTTCATACGCAAAATGAGTCTTTTTCTGCTGCTCCAGTTCGCTTTTCTTTACTCCATGTTTCCCGCGCCACCGTTCATAGCTGATGCTTTCATTACCGAGCATAACATCGGAAACACGTTTTGTGAACTGCCGGAACCCTTTGCGCTTCAGATAGCGCCAGCTCTTGCGGCAGATATTTGCAAGTCCTTCCCTGCCGGAAAGCATCTTCTCACAGTTAACCGTATAAAGAGCTTTTTTCCCGCTTCCTTTCAGAGCCAGTCTCAGATAATTCTCCGGTGGTCTGTCAAATACCAGCTCAAAGCCATGGGTTTCCTCCAGAGCTGCCTCCGGGAATTCGCCAAGAATATCCGTGCGGTTCCCAGTCGTACATTTAGAGGGAAGTACTTTCCCGGCTCCGTCCAGAATTGCAATTTCCGCGTTTGGACATCCCATATACCAGCCCCGCAGCTGATATCTGCCGTCCGGCATCTCCCGCAGGGTCTCCATCCACGACTCCAGATGTCTGGAAAGATGTTCTATCTGGACTGCGCTTATCCGCAGAATTAAGTGCGGCTTCTGTGGCTCACAATGGTAAATACAGAGCGTTTTTCCTCCCAGCTCCCGTGCAGTATGTCCCGGCAGTTCAATCATGATGAAGTATTCTGCCATCACGTTCGTCTTATAGCGAAGATATTTCTTCGTCACCTCGACGCCGCGCTGCACAGTCAAAGTAAGCGGCAGAGGATGGTTTCCGATCCGGGCTTCAAACTGCTCCTGCCCCGGCTCATCGCCCTCAAACCAGCCCTGGACCACCAGAATATCCGGGGTTTTCGTATGAAACCGAATCCGTTCCCGTGTAAACCTGCCTTCCATGTCTCCGTTCCTTTCCGCCAGTGAACCCTTTCACGCCCCGTGCATACCATCCATTTGCTTTATGCTTCCCGACGGGTTCTGTGGCAGCCGCATTACGGTTTTCTATCCTTTTTCAGACGCTTAACCCATGTGTACAGATTCCAAAGAGGGGTTTTTGCCAGCCAGTGCAAATGACCATACTGATTCAGGAGCAGCTCCCGGGTCAGCCCACTGACCGGCTCAGCGAGAAACCGGACGGTCACCGGCGCGGCCGAATGGATCTGCATATATATCTGGGGATCCTCCGTGTCAAAAATGAGATCTCCGTTTACAGCCTGAAGGCCATTCGAGGTCCAGGGTAGCGGTTGCGCTCCCTGACTCAGTTCAAACACCCGCACCACACTTTTTCCGCTGCACGGGTCCACGCGGACCGCCCGCGTCCCCTCCGGCGGTGTGAGCCTGACGGTTACGGGACCTTCATGAGAAACCGAACGCTTTTCACAGTCCGCAGCGCTGTATCCGTTTCCCTTATCAAAATAGATCTCGACGGTGCGGTTTGCCTTTTTCTCTTTTTCAGGCGCAGCCATCCGGGAAAGCTCAATCACCCCTTCGGAGATGCTGTCATAGAGCTTCCAGAGCGGTGTGCAGCTGCCGAGTATATATTGCTGAAAATGACTTTCCATTTTCCCGAATTCTTCCTGTTCTTTCGGACTGATTCCAAATCGTTCAAAAAGATCCAGCTCCTTCAGGCTGTTTCTCCTGGACGTGCCTGAAAGATAGTAGTGCAGGCAGCGATATTGTATGAATTTTACCGGTACCGGAAACAGAAACGTCCACTCATAGTCAATCAGCTCCGGGCCGTTTTCTGTTTCCATCACATTGGCAAAGACCATGTCAATGTCTGAAACCCTGCGGCAATATAATGTCTCCGGCAGATCCAGATGCCCGAATACCTCTGAAAAATCAGCTGTTTCCCGGAAAAGAAGTTCACACCCAGGTTCCGCTCTTTTTGCAAACATTGCAAAAAATTTCTCAATTTCCCGCACCAGCGTCCCGGTATCTCCCTTCTCCAGCAGCCCATCCAGACGCGCCTCAAGAGTAGCCCCGTTGCAAAAAGGAAAGCTTACGCCGTCTCCGCTAATCGTACAGGGATTTACCCGAAGTGGTGAATCTTCCAGATCCTGTCTGAGCGCTTCATATCGGTTATAAAGATCAGCAACATGTGTCTTTGCCTCGGCGGTCACCGGGATTTTTCGAATCCAGCGGCTTCCGCTTTCCTCCAGGATATCTGTCCGAATGCAAAACTGCGGTGCCCGCTCGTTTGAGTATTTTGTAAAAATGACCTTATCCATACTCTTCCTTTCTGAATCAGGAGGCAATCACTAAAAATGAGTTTGAAAACTGCGGGAACTGTCCGCATTCGGTCAGAGAATCGTAGACCAGTTCCTCGCTGAAAATACGCATCCGCTCACGGTCAAAATTCTGCACATTGCGGTTCAGCTCGCCCCTGCGGGGAAGGTATTCATCCGAATATATCCGTTCCGGAAGCTTGTAGTCCGGGTAAGGATAATAAAATACCAGGTTTTCAAATCCGGCTTCGCGGATCACTGCCTCTAATTCAGGTTTTGAAAAAGTGCGCACATAGTCGGTAGCGGGATATCCTTCCAGACCTTCAAAATAAATCCCCGTGTGATCCTCCGTTGCCCCTGCCCAGTATTTAAGCCCCAGCCGGTTTTCAATTGCTATGGCAATTCTTCCTCCCGGTGCAAGATGCTGCCGGATGCGCTCCAGATATTCCACAAACGGACGGTCAGAGTGAATGGAAAACTGAGCGTATTCAAACACACCAATCAATGTGATCAGATCAAAGTTCTCAT
Organism: Lachnospiraceae bacterium; assembly: GCA_021201095.1. Classification (GTDB taxonomy): domain Bacteria; phylum Bacillota; class Clostridia; order Lachnospirales; family Lachnospiraceae; genus Choladousia. Next base: position 9,402 of record JAJQFO010000218.1, on the reverse strand, counting down.
CCAGATGTTCTTCTATATCCTGAAAATTCCCCACCAAAATCCGAAGATATTCACAATTCTGATGCCGGTACGCATTGATGAGGCTGCGCCGGCGTGACAAATCAATGCACGTCACCTGCGCAGCTTTCCTTAAAAGCGCTCCCGTAACTGCCCCCGGCCCGGCACCGATTTCCAGCACCCGCTCCTGACCGGTCATCGGCAGCCAGTCAATGATATTTTCTCTGATATGTGAAAAATGATAGAGGATCGGCCAGCTTTTACGTTCCGCAATCACCCTGTCCATCGGCGCATCTCCATATTCCTTCGCCAGTGCAAGCATTTCTTCTTCGACATTGCCGTCCGTATACTGATCCTCGCCCGGATAAAATTGATATTCCAGAACCACCTTTCCGACCCGTTCTTCCATCTCACCGTTCCATTTATCCTGCATCTGTCGCTGCCCCCTCATTCAATGTTCCACTTATCCAATTTCTGTCACTGCATTCTCATTCAACGTTCCACTTATCTTGTATCTGTCGCAGCACCCTTATTCAATGTCTCAATTTTCCGACACTGACTGATTCAGGCACTCTGATCCGTGCTCCCGCCGCCTTCCTGCCCGACCACGATTTCTGAATTCATATCATAAAAGCCCACTGTATTTTTCGACGACACCACGACCAGACTGCACACATCATACAGCCGATGGTGTACAACAAACTCGCCGCCCTGGTAGCCGGTCAGCCCCAGAGAAATCAAATATTCTCCACCCTGCAGATCCACCCGCTGAGTAAAGGAGACCACATCCACATCGCCTTTTTTGCGAGGCTGTATCGTTACCTTCTCATACATGGTATTTGTCCCGGTGATTTCCGTCCCGCGCATGTCTTTTATGGTATACGCAAAAATGGGATCCTCCATATCCTCCTGATAACGGACACGCATTTTTATCGTAAAAGAAGTGCCCTTCTCAATGGTCGTGGAGGCAGATCCTGACGCATCCAGGATCTGGAAGCCGATAATTTCGGCCCTGCGGTCGCCGTATTCCAGTACATTCGGATTCGCGTCCCGCAGGCCTCTCCAGCCGGATGTCTGCGTTCGAGCGTCTGCGCCCGCGCTTCGCGCTTCACGCTCTGCCACCGGCGTACCCTTTACGGCAGGATCCTGGTGCACCAGAAGCTGCTTATAAAGATCCACAATCTCTTTGGGAGAGCCGTCTCCTGCAATCTTCCCATGATCCAGCAAAATCACCCGGTCACAGTATTTGCTGATACTGCTCAGATCATGGCTGACAAATAAAATCGTCTTTCCTTCTCTTTTAAAATCCTCAAATTTCCGGTAGCATTTCGCCTGAAAAAACACATCGCCGACCGAGAGTGCCTCGTCCACAATCAGAATTTCCGGATCAATGTTGATCGCAACCGCAAAAGCCAGCCGCACGAACATGCCGCTCGAATAGGTCCGGACCGGCTGGTATACAAACTCTCCGATATCAGCGAATCTGAGGATTTCCGGCAGCCGTGCTTCGATTTCTTCATCGGAAAAGCCCATCATGGTGCCGTTCAGATAGACATTCTCAATGCCGCTGTATTCCATGTTAAATCCGGCTCCCAGCTCCAGAAGCGCGGAAATCCGTCCGTCAACGGAAACCGTTCCGCTGGTCGGATTTAAAACGCCGGTGATGATTTTCAGAATGGTTGACTTGCCCGCCCCATTCGTACCGATAATGCCGATGGTCTCGCCCTTTTTTACTGAGAAACTGATATCCGTCAGCGCATAGTGCTCCTGATAGCATTTTTTCCTCGAAAACCCCAGACTGTCCTTCAGGCGGTCCGACGGGCGGTCATACAGCTTGTACATTTTTGTCAGATGATCCACCTGGATCGCAGTCTCATTTTCCAAAGCTCCTTACTCTCCTTTTACGCCGCATTTACCATCGGGCAGCAGCATCATCACTTGTCCGCATACACGGGATATGTCCAGCGAAAACGGAATACTTTCGCCCGCGGCGTGCGCATTATAGTACGTCCGTATTAAAGTACCTCCGCATTAAAGTACGTCTGCGTTAAAGTACATCCGCGTTAAAGCACGTCCGCGAAATGCACGCGCAGCTTTTCAAAAATCCATGTGCCAAATACAAGCGTCCCGGCCGTAAAACACCAAAAATAGAGAGTCCACAGGGGACGCTCCCAGAACCAGTTTTTATAAATGAATGCATCACGATATCCGGTCACCACATAGTAGACCGGATTCAGCTTCAGCACCTTTGCCAGTATCGGATAATTTCCAAGCCGGTTTTCCGCAACCCACATAATCGGTGTAAACCAGATGCCGACCTGCAGTACAATGCCGACCACCTGCGACAGATCCCGGAACAGTACTGTGACCGCGCTCGTGGCATAACTCAATCCCAGTGTCAGAAGGATAAGTCCGCCCGAATAATAAATCAGCTGCAGGTAATAACCATCCGGAAAATATCCGTAAAAACAATACAGTACGATAATAAAACACACAAAAAACAGATGCACAAACAATGCCGAAATCATCTTTACAGCAGGCAGCACCCGGATCTGAAAAACCACCTTTTTTACCAGATAACTGTATTCGGTAAGCACATTCGTCCCGCCCGTCCACGCATCCTGAAAGAAAAACCAGGGAACAATTCCTGCTACCAGATACAAAAGAAACGGCACCGGAATGGACGTATCGGCAGAGCGAAATCCGACCTCAAATACAAACCAGTAGACAAGGACCGTCACGACCGGCTGTACGAATGCCCATAGTACGCCAAGATAAGACCCCGCAAATTTTTTGCGGAAATCATTTCGCGCCAGTTTAAAAATCATATGCCGGCCGTGAAAAATTTCAGCCGGCAATGACAACAGTTCCTTCATACAAAAATCCCTACCTGTATATTTCTTCTTCGAACACGGTGATCCTCACGTTCAGCAAAATCGGAAAGTTTCTTACAGTGCAATTGCACATCAGAAAGTTGTCTTTTTAACGTTCCCTGCGCAATTTTATTTTCATCCATTTAGTTTCCTTTAGTAACCTGCAAAGCATCTACTTTAAAGCTGCCCTATACTCAGCAAAGCTCCCCCAGTTACGGTCCTTCTCCGTCATGATCAGCTCCATCCCTTCCGGTATCGGCCATACCACTCCAATCTCAGGATCGTCATACCGCAGGCCGCCCTCATCATCCGGGTGGTAGAAATCCGTACACTTATAAGCAAACTCCGCGAAATCGGAAAGCACAACAAAGCCATGCGCAAAATTCTTCGGAATGAAAAACTGCTTTTTATTCTCCGCTGAAAGCTCTACCCCAAACCATTTTCCAAAGGTCGGAGAGCCTTTGCGAAGGTCGACCGCCACATCAAACACTGCACCGGACACCACGCGCACCAGCTTGTCCTGCGGGTACTGCTTCTGGAAATGCAGTCCGCGCAGCACTCCTTTTTTAGAGGCAGACTGATTGTCCTGGACAAAGGTCTGGTCAATCCCTGCAGCCGCAAAATCATTGTAATTGTACGTTTCCATAAAATAGCCTCTGGCGTCTCCGAAAACAGTCGGCGTGATCACTTTCAATCCCTCAATTTCACATGTTTCTACTGTTATCTTTCCCATTTTGTTCCCCAGCTTTCTAAGTATAATTATAAATACTTTTTCTCTGATAAATCTTATCATGATCCAGTCAGACTCACTCAATGCGTCCAGTTTATCACAGGAAGCTGCCTTCCACAAGTACCAATTATTTTCATCCCGTCTCTCTTCTGTATACAGCAAACGCTCCGATCTTTGTAGCCAGTGGATAGCCTGCTTCTGTGTAATACGCATCCATCTCTTCATTCGGAATCATGATAATATAATTGACGCCATATTGATCCATTGCATTCTGAAAGCTTTCCATGTCCACCTGTACCTGAAAGCGCGACACAAGTGCAAGAATTTTCAGCCAGGATTTTGAGTTTACCGTCTCCTGTATTGCCTCCTCATCCTCCAAATCCGGACTATAGGTGAGCAGCTCGTCCCGCCGCAGGGCGCTTTCTATCGAGGGATCAAATTCCCGTAATTCCAGAAGAAGAGTATCTGAATAAAGTACTACTTTATCAAGACCGGTTGCTGCAGTATCCTTTTCCAGATAGTCAGAAATTGTAACAAGGGCACTGTCTACCTTGTAGCGATTCTGGGTCATATGAAGATTCGGGATCACCGAAGTCCCCAGCGCAGTAATAAGCAAAACCATACAGACAACGATCCCATATCGGATTATCCGACTCGCCTGCTTCTTCACGCAGAAGCGCGATAACAAACTATTTTCTGACCATTTTTTCCGGCTTAACAGGGCGTATTCCCCCGGAGCCGCCGTGCAAACGGCGGTAAGCACAAAAGCGAGTACCAGATTGACTGGCATCAGCCAGAAAATGCGCCGGATGCGGGTGGTCAGATTGATCAGCTCCGCGACAGGAACGATCAGGAATGGATTATAAATGGTAACGGCCATAAACACGAGCGGTCTGGCAAATACATCCTTCCACTCCTTCCTGCCAAGGTTCAAAATCATGATGATACAGATGAAATATGCAAGCACAAACCATTCAACCCCTTTGATGGCAGTACGAAAAGCATTATATAAAAACTGAACATTTGAAAGCTGAAAGATCTGTTTCACCTGCCGCACTCTCCTTCTTATCTGTAATTTACCGACAAAGGCATTCATCCGCCTGCTGATCTCTCTGGCAAAAGCAGAAGCCTTTCATTATATTCGTCAAATTCCTCTGTTTTTACGTATGCTAAGAGGTATATATAAACACTTTATATTTGGTCACTAAATACGCTGCCGCCATCAGCACACATGGAAGTAAAAGAATCAGCCAGCGCACAAGAATCACAGGCTTTTTTTCGCGCCAGAAAAATGGCAGGTAAAAAGCGCTGATTTCAAACGGTATGATATAGATGGAAGACATATTCAGTCCAAAGGAACCTAAAATCACCAGGAAGGAACACACCCACCATAAAGCGGACTGGTATTCTTTAATCGTTTTCATAAAAAAGAGCAGCAGCGCGGGAATAATCAGCACTGCCAGGATAGTCTTCCCCTCGGATGGCCTTATAATCAGGAATTCAGCGGCTGTGTAAAGGTTAAAGCTGCAGAAATTCAAAAGAGTCAGAAATCCTGTCAGATACAGACATTTTACCCGATTTCCGCAAAAGAGTGTTTTCCCGAGCTCCCAGACAAGCAGATTATACAGAATCACTACCGCAGAGGCCATGATGGTCAGATTCTCAATCAGAGGGTGCAGACCAAAGATCTGGCACATGACGGCAGTGTGATTCTGATAGGTTTCCAGCAGATATTCCGTATTCAGACGGCTTAAGAGACGTCCTGAATACGGATCATACTGGCTGATTGTATTGGTATACAAGGAAGCAGAGGCGTCCCCAATATAATAGGATTGATCCCACATAGCGTAGCTTTCATCATTCAGATTGATGATGATCAGCTGGATCAGAAGCAGCAGAAGGAATAGCAAAAATACATACTTATCCTTCGTCCCCATAATTGCTCTGAGTGAAAATATTTTTTCACGCAGAATCTCCCTCTGGGTAAAGAAAAAAAGCACAACGATAAGCAGCATACACACACGCCAGATCAAAGACAATGTAGATAATGGCTGAAGCGTCAGCTTTAAAGGAAGTGTGACCACGGTAAACAGAAAAAAATAACAAAAAAATCCCACTATGACAGTAATTGGAAGATCCTGCTGCTTAGAAAGGACATATTTCCCCACCAGTGCTCCTGTCATATAATAGAGGCACAAATAGACAACTATCATAGTCAGATAATAGGCATAATCTAACATATTTCAACTCCCAGAGTAAAACAGCCGCTGTTTTCACATCCTCTCAACCACGCAGCTGTGCTTTTTTCTTTTTGTTCCCTTCGCGTCCTTGTCATAGTTAATTCCTGTGTGTCTTCTTATTTCCCCTGATACATCTCATCATAGTACTTCTGATAATCGCCGCTGGTGACGTTCGCCATCCAGTCTTCATGCTCAAAGTACCAGCGGATCGTGAGGCGGATGCCGTCCTCAAATTTCGTCTCAGGCTCCCAGCCGACCTCGGCGCGGATTTTGTCCGGAGCGATCGCGTAGCGGCGGTCGTGGCCCTTGCGGTCGGTGACGTAAGTAATCAGGCTTTCGTTGATATGTGCCTTTCGCGGATCGTCGTCCGGCAGCATTTCACACAGGGTATCCAGGATAATGTGGATGATCTGAATATTCTGTCTCTCGTTGTGCCCGCCGATATTATAGGTCTCAAAGAGCCGGCCTTTTTCCTGCACCAGGTCAATGCCTTTCGCATGATCCTCAACATAGAGCCAGTCGCGGACGTTTTTGCCGTCGCCGTACACCGGAAGGGGCTTGCCCTGCAGCGCGTTGTTGATGATCAGCGGAATCAGCTTCTCCGGGAACTGGTAGGGGCCGTAGTTATTGCTGCAGTTCGTGATATTTGCCGGGAAATGGTAGGTATCCATATAGGCTTTCACGAGCATGTCAGACGAAGCCTTGCTGGCTGAATAAGGACTGTGGGGTGCGTACGGAGTCGTCTCATAAAAATACTCGCCTTCGTTTTCCAGAGAGCCGTACACCTCGTCGGTCGAAACGTGGAGGAACTTTTTCCCTGCCTGGAAGGTACCGTCAGGCAGCTCCCAGGCTGCTTTCGCCGCATTCAGCATCACCAGGGTGCCAAGTACGTTGGTCTTTACAAACACCTCCGGGTCGCGGATACTCCGGTCCACATGGCTTTCCGCCGCGAAATGTACGACCCGGTCGATATCATTCTTTTCAAAAATCTGATTGATCGCCTCTGAGTCGCAGATGTCGGCGCGGATAAAGGTGTAGTTTTCGTGGGCTTCTACGTCGCGCAGGTTCTCCAGGTTTCCCGCGTAGGTCAGCTTGTCTACGTTGATGATACGGATGGTATCTCCATATTTGCGAAACATATAATGAATGTAATTAGAACCGATAAACCCGGCTCCTCCTGTCACAAGGTAAGTTCTCATAGCTCTCATTTCCTCCGATGTTGTTTATAATTGCTGTTTCTGATTACAGTTTCTGATTATCATTCCTGAGATATCTTTCTGATCATTTTTAATGATCGTTTTTCCCATAATCGTTTTTCTTTCATCATTGCTTCTATATTTTTAATTCCGCTGATGCATTTGAACCGTTCACCAGGCAATCAAAGAAACAGTACTGCTAATTCATTATACTTTAATATCTGCTCTACTCGCCTCCGCCTTCTGCTGCCCCCTCATCTGCTGATGACGAATTCTCGCCTGACGCTGACTACGAGTCTTCGCTCGTTGATGATGAATACTCTGAGCTCATCGTTCCGGCTGCATCGGAAAGCTCCGCCACGGTATCCGGGCGCAGGCTGTCCCAGACGCTGCTCACGTCAAAGAGGTCGGAAAGCATATCCGCATTGTAATACATGCGGTAGCCATCAATGTTGCGCCGTCCCATGCGCATGGAAGTGCCGTTGAACTGCACCCAGTACTGTGTCGAATCCACACAGCAGAATATATTGTAGCCCTGCTCCTTCAGATAAATATAATACTCATTATCCTCCGAATACTCTGTCCAGTCGCTGATGTCCGCGCCGAATGCAAAGATGATGATGTCCGACTCCCCGACGATGGTCTCCACGTTATTCTTCCAGCGCTCCGTATCCGTCTTCGTACCGTCCAGTCCCTTGACCATCGGGTCAATATGTCCCCAGGTATGGCTGGCAAACTCCCAGCCGTCCGCTTTCATTGCGTCCGCAACTGCTGTAGCCGTATCGACCTCGTTCTGCCAGGCTTCCTCGTCAAAGTCCGGATTTTCCTCCAGGAACATTTTCTGCCAGTAGGTCAGGCGGTCTTCCTCTTTTGTCAGATAGACCTCATCCGTCCGATAGCCCAGCACTCCTTCATATCCGGTCAGCGCAATCGTTCCTTTGTGCCCGTGATAAGAGAAATCCGGATGTGCATCCACAAACGTATCAATCCACGGAACCAGATCGTAATCTCCGACGGAAACAGAGCCATCGTCCTCAATATACTCTGCCTTCACATCGCCATTCTCGTCCAGCACCAGCCTTGAGGCAAAGCCGTCGCCGTCCATATAATGGTAATAGTTCACGTCATCCTGAGAAAGGACAAACGGTATTTTGCCTTCCGGCAGAAGGATTTCCTTACGCGTTACCGTTCCATCCTCATTGACCGTGCACATGTCGTGCATGCTGACCATCACATAGCCTTCCTCATACATGGTCTCCATAATTGCGGAAAACTCGTCCATCGTCACCATATACTGATTGTAGCCCTCGGCATACTGATCTCCGTCAAAGGCCTTTGCCGCATCCCAGATAATCAGATGGAAAAAGATATGCGTCACCTCATCCGGCTGCCAGACAACACAGTTCTCCTTCGTCTTTTCATAGCTGGACGACGCCTGCTGCAGAAGCTCGCTTGTTTCATAATATTCAGAGGCCTGTACGCACTCGATGGCTCCGTCATAGTCATACATGGCGGCAATCGTCTCCGCCTCCATGAGTACCGCATCAATCTCCGCTTCCTCAGCAGCCGACAGACCGTCTTCATCGGAAGCTTCCTCCGCACTCTCGTCCTCCATGCCCTCCCCGGTGCTGTCTGCATCCGCATGATCCGATTCCGTACTGTCTGAAATATCTGAATCAGTGTTTTCCCCAGTCGTGCCGGCTGCAGCATCCGGATCCGTATCGTCTGCCAGAGCCGTTTCAATGCTGCCGGTCTCATCCTGACTGGTGTTTCCCTGCTCCAGCTTCTCTGCACTCGTCAGCTTCACAACCTCCGGAATGACCACTTCTTTTGCAAGTAATGCAAGCATCACCACAATTGCCAGTATTAATACCGATATAACACATTTCATAATCAGCTCATGCTTTCGGCGCTTCGTACGCCGCTCGTTTGGATTATAATCCTGATCTCCCATTGTCCCCTCCAATATTTTCAACCGTCAAAACCAGTCAGCGCTACATTGCAGGCGCAGAATTTTCTCGTATGTTTCATTTTCAGCTGCCCGCTCCGGCCAGAGTCTCGCCGCCCGGAAGGGAACTCTGTGAACCCTGATTTTCCGAAGAGTCATCTGACGTACCGGATGTGTCATCCGCCTGACCGCTGTCTGCCATGCCTTCCGCTGAACTGTCTCCCGTTGTGCCGGAAGCATCTCCGGCAGATCCGTCGTCCGCTGTACCACTGTCATCTCCGGCAGAGTCGTCACCCGAAATACCGCTGCCATCTCCAGCAGAGTCATTGCCCGATGTGCCATTGCCATCTACGGCAGAGTCATCACCCGAAGTACCAAAGGCATCTCCGGCAGAGGCCTCAACCGGAGTAACCGGGGC
>JAJQFO010000360.1 GCA_021201095.1 Lachnospiraceae bacterium | reverse complement strand
CCTTTGCCTTTTTTAACTGATATTCTGCCATTTGAACTTTTTTCTCCGCCTCCTATTGATTCCTTTGTGCTGTAGACATAGCTTCTGCCGAAGCAGCATTTACCAGCAATTTTAATTTAACGTTCTGGTCCCGAACGTTTCTTATTTCTTCTTCGAGCTGCTCCTGTTCTCTCCTGCTCTGCAATCCGTTTCTGTTCTTCAGATCGTCGTTGCTCTGCTGAAGCGATTGATTCAGCTTCTGTATTCTGGACAATTCTGCTGTGAGTTGCTGCATTTCGCCGTTCAATTTCTGAATTTCGCCTTGCAGTTCGCGATTCTCGAAGAAGAGCTTCTGTTTTTCCACTCTCTGGCTGTGCAGCTTCTCGTAAAGCTTCTGAATAAATTCTTCCATATCCTGACACCGCATTTGCAGTTCGTTCTTCTCTGCTGTCACTGTTCCCAATACTTTCGCCTGTTCCTGCGCAAGCTTCTTCCACCTGTCGGTAGTATCCGTCAAATTCTTTGTCGTTTCCATCTGATCTTCCGTTATCTCGTTCTGCTGTATCTCTGGCTTTTTGCCTATTTCCATCAAATTCATTTTCCAATCCCTCCTTACTGATGTTCAGATGAAATGTTTTGGAGAGATTGCTGTCCCTCACCTTTCTTCCCTCCTGATTCTGGAATGTAATATGTTTTCGTTTTTCTGTCCAGTTCACATTCCATCCAAACTGTTTCATCTTTTCTATAAACTGCTCTTTGTTAAAACATACTTCTATTGCTTTTAAGACCGCCATTGCACAGTCAACCATAAAGCTGCCTTTTCCCTGTTGCCGGAACAGATTATATTTATCTTTATTCCAGGCTGTGACTTCTCCTTTTTCCATCTCGCTTCCGTCAAAATGTTTCCCTTTTTCTGCAACGGACAGTCCGCGTTCTCTACACATCTGATTCGTAAACTGTTTCATACGTTCCAGATCCTGTCTGCTGTTATGCAGTTTCTTTCCATCCACATAGCTCACAGAATTTGTGACCAGATGACAATGGACATGCTCTTTGTCCTTATGGATAGCCACTAACGTCTGAAACCCATCAAACCATTTTTCTGCAAATTCTTTTCCAAACTCAAATGCCTGTTCCAGTGTAATCTGCTCATCCCTGTGCCATGAGATAATATTGTGAGCATACATTCTTCCGGAATCTTTGTCCCACAACCGTTTTTCTTCTAAAAATGTTCTGTATACAAGATCGTAATTGATTTCCTCCGAACTGTATGGGCCTGTGACATAAGTCAACGTTTCTTCTGCTTTTCCTTTCCGCAAAACGTATTCGATACAATTCCTCATGGCACCATGTGTATTTGTCCGCTTATTAATCGTCTTATTAACCGCCATATTTCTTCACACTCCTTCCTGTATTGGATAATATTTTTATTGAGATATTCCAGATAATCTCTTCTTGGGATAAAACCATCTGTATTCATTCTCCGGGCAATCTGGTTGATATTTGAAGCCGCACCTCTAAGCTGCCGGAGTATTTCTGCGAGCAGTTCATTCAGTTTTTTCAATTCCTTTATTTCCTCTACTGATGCGATTTTCAGATCTGCTATGGCAGCAATAACAACTGCCTGCTGTGTTCTCCCTGATTCTCTGACCTTTCTCTGAAGCAGATCATGTTCCTCTTTATTCATTCGTATTGTTACTGTGTAATTTCGCTTTCTCATCTTTCGTTTTCCTTTCTTCGCTCATTATTTTATTTCAAGATTTGTCAGCCGTAACATTTCGCTTGACAATATCAGCAGGGGATTCCATAAGGGGAAATGCAATATTCCCCTTTGGCAGTGCAGGGCGCATGACGTCCAATGGACGTCAGCTTTGCGCCGACCGGAGTGGCAACGGAGAAGAGCCCTAGTCAATCAGTAAGTATTCTAACGAAATGTCCAGTGAACATTTCGTCAGAACACTTGCTCCATTGACGTGCCAGGGTTCCAAGGGGCAGAGCCCTCTGGCAAGTTTAGGAACAGCCCAAAGGCTGGCTCCGGTGCAGAGTGGCTTGCCACTTTGCGAAACTTGCCTGTCATCTGCCGCCACAGCAAAGACTTCCTCAATGATTCTTCCTGCGGCATCTTCCAGAATAAAAGCGGCTGATGATGGTGGTTTTGTGGTGTGGGGAAAGACTGTGGAGGAAATACGGATTACTCCCCTTTGCAGAGTATTCCAGCTTTCTGGAACAGGCTTTTCACACACCACTCCGGTGCCAAGTATCGGACAATCCTATGTCGTATCCGGCACTTTTCTCTTATCATCCCATCCTATACAGCCCTTTCTTTTGCACTGCTCCTTGTCCCGGATAATCTCTAGCATCGTTCCCGCTATTTCTGCCACATTACATCTGAACCACTTTCTTTTTCTACTACAAAACATAAAAATAGCAGTCATAAACATTTCCCAGATTTTCTCCTCCAAAAATGTCACCACTGCTGATCTCTTTTTCTGTTATTCTCTTTTTACAAAACTGTTCTGTACTGCCAATTAGGTTTTACATTACTATCATTTCACTTAACAACATTTAAAAACTGTCTGCAAACTCTAAAGCTGCATCCATATCTGCTTCCTGCTCCCAGTCCATTGCATCCTCCGTATCCTGCTTCTCAGGCTTTTCCTCTAATCTGCCAGATGGTTGGTTTTCTACCACCGATTCTTTTACAAATGGCGTAATCATTTCAACCAAATTCTTTGCCATGGCCATCGGAACTGATTCTTTCACTCCATCCCGGATAGCTGTCTCTACTCTTTCCAGAAAAGCATCTTCCTTTTCTCTGGTTTCCAGATATGGGTCTTCTTCATTCCGGTACTTTCTTTCAAAGTAATCATTCAAGGCTGCCACAACCGCTTTCGTATATGATTTATATTTCTGCCTGTCCATGGTTTGAAGATACTCCCATGCTTTCCTATCCTGTTCATCACACAGGTTCAACCGAATATTGGTGTTGATGATTTTCCGTTCTTTTCTCATACAAGTACTCCTCCGTTTTTCTGAATTTTTCTTACTGTCATGGCTTCATATCCTTTTGCGGTTGCACAGATGTCCCGTACAATCGTCACCCGGTCTTTGTCATATTCCCCGAAATTCTGAATCATACAGCCACCACCGCCAACTACATATAAACGCATCAGCTCTGGGTTGTATTCCCGTTCTCTCAGCTTGTGAAAGATCTCTTTTGTGTAATCACTGGCAGCCTTACGGATTACAGTCAGATATTTTTCTCCAATATCAGCACTTCCGGTACGGATCACCTGTTCAATCACCAGATCATCCACCACTGTTCCCAATTCTTTCAGCAAACTTTCCCTGACTGCAAGCACACACTGGTGTGTTCCGTATTTTTCAGTAAAGCATTTCTTCTCTACCGGACGGGAATTGTTGATATACATGATGTTCATGGTTCCATTTCCAATATCTGCCAGCAAATTGATTCCCTTAAAGTCCTGCAAGCGGTAAAAAGCTGCCGCAAATCCCTGTGGGTAGATATCAGCTCCCGCAAATTCTACATGGTACTCCTTATTACGGAACATAAAATCCACGCTATCATTCTGAAGCAGATATTTTTGAAAATCCTCTTTCTGAGTAGCCACCCAGGTTAATGGAAGTCCGGCAGCAAGGTGTACCTTTGCCCTGTTCAGTCCTTTCTCTTCCAGTTCTCTTGCAATCGCAGCCAGTGTCAACACATAATAGTCCTCGTCCTGCGTTTTCTCCGCACAGAACTCCTTATGCTCCTCACCGATCTGGTAAAACATACCATGGTAAACAAGAAGGTTATTCTGAAAAATCGGCTCCTTATCGTATCTGACTACACCGGATGGGAAACACCTGGTTGCAGTTTTCATGTTGCCATAACCATGATCAATCCCGATCACCATAATTGTCTCGTTTTTGTTGTTTTTCATCATTCTCATAATCATACCTCACACTTTCTTAATTTTTATTTTTTTACTTTTTCCCAAATTCGGGAAAAACCTATATTGTATCAGCTAAAACGTTGATACATGAAAAAGAGCAGTCAGTGTAAAAAAAGCAAAATTTTATGTACTCTGGCAGCTATCTTTGTTATTTCTCCTGCTCCGGTAACATTTCTTTTTGCTTATTTTGCCCTAAATGCCCTTAATTTCCTGATTCATATTTAATTGTAACTGTTTATAATCTGTATCTGTTTCTTCAAAAGGTATTCTTTCTTCTGGATCCACCGGACAAAAATTTTCTTCCTTGACTGCAATATCCTGATAATAGAACTCACCATTGTACTGCTTCAGAAGGAATCCTTTATCCGTCATATTCTTGAAAAAGTTGGATTTACCATGCCCCTGTCTGCCATTCTCTTTGCAGTATTCCTCATACATATGGAACACTTCACTTCGTTTCAGACGTTTTCCTTTGGCACGCACCAATGACTCATCAATAAAAGCACAGATACTGTCAGATGACCGCTGCACCTCTCTTACACATTCTTTGCTGTGTTCACTCTCCGTAAACTGTCCCTGTTCATACAATTCTTTCAACCCAATCATCGCCATATGAATCGCATAATCGGATTCTGACTGTACCTTTTCCTTTAAGTGCAGATCTTTTTCACCACTTTTTACTACCCGGTTCATATCGAGAATCAGTAGTCTACGATAAAAAGCATCTGACTTATCTTCAAGATTCTGTGGCATTTCATTGGTAGAAAAGAGCAGCTTTGCATAAGAATGAAAATGAATCGCATCCTGTCCCTTTTTCTCGTAGATCAGCGTATCTTCACCAACTGCTTTCTTTAATACATCTGTGTTCTCCATTGCTTTACATGGAATATCTGCACAGGCATTTAGCAATTTTCCGTACATTCCAGTTGCATAGAATCGTTTGTTCAAATCCTGTAAAGAAATGCTGGACATATTGGCAATTCCAACCACATACTGGATCAATGATACTGCCACAGACTTTCCGGTTCCACCATTTCCTTTCAGCGTAAGGAATTTCTGAAACTGCGTGTCCTGTGTCATGCAGTATCCAAAATATTCCCAGAATGTCTGCTGTTCTTCTTTATCTGGAAGAGACGAATCCAGATACTTTTTGATCGTTTCACCACTCTGAAGTACCTGTTCCCGTTCTTCCGGATAATATGGAAACGGGATCTGATTGATTGTCAGATAGTCCGGATTATGCTCGATTATTTCTCCTGTAACCGGATCATAATATCCATTTTTGAAATTGATCCATCGTGCAGGCTGTTTATTTAATTCACAGGCTTCTCTGTGAACTTTGGGCTGTGTAATCAGAAGATTATAAATTCTTTTAATCACACCGCTCTGTATCTGATCCCGATAGATCAGCTTCTGGATACGATATTTCATTCTCACACCATCATGATCTTCCTGAAAAACGCCATGTTCATAATAATAAGGCGTAATTCCTACCACAAAAAACTTAACGTTCTCTACAAGGTAATCTACAATCTCCATATCCCGGACACCTTTCACATTCCCTTTTGCATCAAATAAGTGAAACCGGCTCAGTTCTGGTTCTTCTTTCGGATCTCGTTCAAACCGAAGAATATACTGTTCCAGTAATTTTTCAACTTCTTTCTGATTATCCAGTTTGCCAAGATACTCCTTCTCTTTGAACAACTGCCAGCCTGCTTTTCCATCAAGACCAGCGTCTTTGAAAAATGTCTGCAACTTATCATTCATCCACTTCACCGTACAGGCAGCCACATAATGATAGGCACTCTGACAGCTTCCATTAAACTGAATGACTCTCATTTCCTCTATAAAAGAATCTGCACTGAAATAATATCCATCGTCTTCCTGTACCAGATAAAGTGCCTGATACCCTGACATAACGATATTTAACGCTATATCTTGATTGTCTACCAGAAAAATATATTTCTGATTAGTCCCCTCTGGTTCTGTTTCCATATAATGCTTCAAAAACTTTTTGTTCAAATCTATCACTTCCTTTCAGGCAAAGAAAAAGACGCAAGCCATATTTTATGACTCACGCCTTACTTCGCTCACAATATTCTATTTTTATCAGTTACCTGCCAGATTGGTTACTGGCAATACTTATACATAAATCAATTCTTTCAGGATAATTTCTTCTGCAATCGCTCTGTGCTGATTGGCTGCTCTTACCCATGCCATCTGCTCTTTCTCCTTATCTGGCAGTGGTTCTTTTTCTTCTAACCGCTTCAGGATCACTTCTTCCCGTTCTCTGGCTGTCTTGTCCACTTCCAGAAGATGCTCGCCAATGGTATCCTGCAAAAGCATGATCTGATACGTTGAATTTCGATGATTTTTCAGATAATCTCTGCGAAGAAATCCATACTTGCCAAGCTGTTCCATCTGCTCACCAGATTTATAAGTAAGATTCGGAATCAGGTATCCATTTACATTCGTATAAGTCAGTTTCATTTTGCTATGCCTCTCTTTCGTTTGAATTATTGTCTGTAACAGAATCATACGTTCATGTTACGTCATTGCTACAAATCTTTCTTTCCATGTAATTTTGCGTTCAACCCGGGCAGATTTTCTTCAAAATCATGGTGAAAGTGCTTCGTTTCTGTGTTGGGAAAATGAACGGAAACACTTGATTTTACTGACTTTTTTCAATGTAACCTTATTATAACGTCCTCCCCGTAGCCGACCTGATTGTTCGGCCATTGTGTGAAGCCTGGCAGCTGCCGGGC
>JAJQFO010000120.1 GCA_021201095.1 Lachnospiraceae bacterium | reverse complement strand
GCTAAAATGAGGCAGCGTGAAAAAAGAGGGAAAGGACACATACAAATGAGATTATTCGTTTACAGCATGCGGGAGTTTGACGAACTGCCCTGCTTTGAAAAATTCTGCGCGAAATATGACATTGACTTTGACTATACGACACAGACTCCGTGCCTGGAAAACCTGAAGCTCTGTGCCGGGTATGAGGTAGTGGATATTATTACCACTATCATTGACCGCCCGATGCTGGATGAGTTTCACAGGCTGGGGGTGCGCTGCCTGACGACCCGGACAATTGGATATGACCACATCGATACTGAGTACGCGAAGCAGCTGGGCATCGGCGTTGCCCACGTGAGCTACTCACCGAACAGTGTGGCAGACTATACGATCATGCTGATGCTCATGGGATGCCGCCGCATGAAACACATCATGGAGCGCGCCGCCGTGCAGGACTATACACTCAAAGGCAAGCTTGGCCGCGAGATCCAGGACTGCACGGTCGGGATCATCGGCACCGGACGAATTGGAAAAACGCTGATCCGTCACCTTTCCGGCTTCGGGTGTAAAATGCTCGCTTACGATATCTATGAGAGCGACGAGGTGAAAGAGTTTGCGCAGTATGCGGATCTGGACACCATTTATCGGGATTGTGACATCATCACGCTGCACGCGCCGGCCACGGAGGACAACTACCACATGATCGATGCGTGTGCGATTGAAAAGATGAAGCCCGGCGTGATGCTCATCAACTGTGCGCGGGGGTCCCTCGTGGACACAGACGCGCTGATCGATGGCATCGAGAATGGAAAAATCGGCTTTGCCGGCCTCGATGTAATCGAGCATGAGAGCGGCCTCTATTATTTCAACCGTATGGGAGAACCGCTCCACAATCCGAAGCTTGCCATCCTGCGCTCCTATTCCAACGTGATCGTCAGCCCTCACACCGCGTTTTACACGGACGAGGCAGTGGCCAACATGGCGGAAAACTCCATTCTCGGAGCTATCAGCTTCATGAAGGGAGAGGAGAATCCGTTTTTGCTGCAATGATAAATTGGTTTCCTGGTTTCCAGTACGGCGGGCAGGAGGCAAAAGAAGCCTCCTGCTTGATGCTTTGTATCCTGGAACTTTATCTCAAATATGAAATAAGGAACCCGGATTCACATAAAAATTAAGTGCATGTTAGAATTTCTTTCTAATGAATGGCAATCTTTCTCGATATACTTCCATGTCTCATTATATGTGCCTGAAACAGCTAATTCGGCATTAGATATGAATGAAATAAATTCATCCAGCCTTCCTTCATATTTTTCTGCGAAATCATCTGCCATGTCAGCCTTTTCCTGAGCCGTAAAATCAGCCAGTTTATTATATAAGACATGTTCTAGATTACAGGAATTAAAATAAATTCTGTAGTTTATTCCGTTTACCTTGCTGGTTCCTCTGAGCTTAAACAGTATTTCTGCCTTTTTCTCATTTCTCCGAAGAGTGGCAGCCACATTTTTCGTTTCTATTCGATCTTCGTAATACATAATCCTGTCAACATCTGCCTGAACCACTTTGTCCTTCGTGAATACTCCATCTGTATCAGCAATATGAATGATTTGCTGAAAATCCTCTTGTTTATAGCTGTATTTTGATTTTATACTATCTATCTGTTTATTAATAAGAGAAATGATATTATCCATAGTTGTGTAGTCTTCTGATGTTATATCTCCATGTATAACTACAAATTGAACCTCATGATTCGAAAAATGTTCTTTTAAAACGGAACCCAATGCGGCCTCGTCACTTGTTCCTTCCACGATTACCGCGACAACCTTTTTCTCACGCATCACGAACACTCCTTCCTGCTTTTCGGAATGCTCTGGCAATTTTTAAGCTGTCGGTTTCTTCGTAGATCACTTCATCCTGTCCTCCAAGGGTGATACTTCGGATATACAAATTGCGAAGATTATTTGTTCCTCCTACATTTTTCATACGAATATACCGGTTATTCGGGTTTGCTGTAGAAAATATAATATTTTTTGTTTCCAGCATTTCCAATGCACGTAAATTATGAGAAGTAAAAATAAGCTGCCCTTTTGCACTTTTTTGAAAGATTTCCAGAAGCTCACCTAACATATATTCAAATATCCCTGCGTCCAATTCGTCTATGACAAGACAAATAGACGGATTGCCAAATGCCTGAATCAATGCGTTTAAGATAGAAATGATTTTAATAATACCTTCGGATTCCATACGTATCGGAATATCAGGCCTTCCATCTCTGTGAGACATTAATTCAACCTTCCAGCCATCTTCCCCTGAATCCAGCAGCTGTGGACCATAATTCTTAATAGAGATCATCAATCCGGGAATGATGGTATAAAGCACCGTATTGATCTGCTCTACAATCGCTTCTAATATTTCTTTTTTGCCTTTGTTCAGTAATACTGGTTTGGTAAGTGGTACTACAAAGTCCCCTTTCATGCCAGTCTTATTTCCATCAATGCGAAATGCCATCGGCAAAATGAAGTTAGCAGTAATTACTCCGGAATGTGAGTTTCGAATCACGAATAAATCTCTTAATGCAAAATAAAACAGCGAATTGATTAGAAACGCATATTTTCCAAACTTACCTGTATTGTTCTTATTAAATACTTCTCTGCTACTTTCTCCAAATATATAGGAACAATTACTTTTTTCCGCAAGTTTTTTGGCGACAATTAAATCGGTTAATATTTCTTTATTTGTCCCTGCTAATTCGTCCAAACGTTTTTTAGGCGTAAAAATTATATCTGCGCAATTTCTATCGTAGTTCATGAAGACAATTTTATTTGATCTTTTGTCATCTTCATTCCTGGCACTACTCAATGTTTCTTTTTCTATTATAACTGTCTGGTCAATTTTTTTCAGGTAAATATGATAGGAAATCTCATATATAACAGAGTTCTTAAAAACATTAAAGTCAGCCTGTATTTCAGCCTGATCTGAGTTTGCTTCAATATAATTTCCAAATTCTTCATCCAGGCTATCGCCGATCATAATTTTCTGAAGAAAGAAAAAAACATCAACAACAGCTGTCTTTCCGGATCCGTTCTGTCCATAAATTCCAAGGATTTCAGCTTTATCTGCTGTAAAACTTTTTTTTGATGCATTTGGCATGGTAATCATTCCGTTTTCAACATTTTTTATATTATGGATCCTTATTGACGATAAGCGAACCGTTGTTTTGTCCATATGGAAATCCTCCTCATGATACCAGATGTTTTTCAGCTCCTATGTTACCACAAAATAGATCTGTTTTCAATTATTATTTCAATAATCGAATTTTTTATTCGGTTTTTAACTTTTCAACTTAATCTGAACTGGCTTTTCCAAGAGACTATTTCCATTTTATAATGCACAGAGCCGGGTAAGGTATATCCCATGAGAAGCGTGGGATGCGCACATCCACAATCAGAGATTGTGGACATAACCCGGCAAGGGAGTTTTGCGGCTAAAGCCGCACCCGGCTCGCGCGGGCGAGTAGGGGAGAAGTCTCCCTGCTCGATTAAGGATGAATCGTCTGTAATTGCATTCAGACTATTCGCGCGATTTCTTCCGGGGCACTGACTACCATTTTCGCCCCATGCTGGTATAGAAAAGCTTCGTCACGGAATCCCCAGCTCACCAGGGTGCAGTCAACCCCGGCGTTTGCTGCTGTCTGAATATCTACGTCGGAGTCGCCGATATAGACTGCGTCCGCACGGTTTATTGCAAGCTGCTCCAGCACCAGATTGACAGCATCAGGCGCCGGCTTTTTGCGCACTCCGGGTTTTTCCCCGGCTATGCTGTCGAACAGTCCCTCAAAGAAGTGCTCAGATAATTTTTGTACCGCATAATCTGCCTTATTGGAGATGACTGCGGTTTTGATATTGCGCTCTCTTAAGGCACACAGCAGATCCGTGATTCCATCATAAGGACGGGTCTTGTCCATGCAATGGGTCTGGTAGTGTTTGGTAAAATCCTCAAATACCTGCTCCTGCATCTCGCAGGAAGTGCCTTCCGGCACACCTCTTTCTATCAGCTTTCGTATCCCGTTCCCGACAAAGCGGCGGACTTCGTCAATGGAACGCTCCGGCAGAGCAGATTTGCGCAGCGCAAAATTCAGGCCATCTGCCAGATCATCCAAAGTATTCAGAATCGTTCCATCCATATCAAAAATTGCTAATCGATAGCTCATAACAGGTCTCCTTTTATCATATATGTGTACTTGCGCGGCTCTCATTGCATGTCCGTACTCGCTTGCGAGTATGGACGAAGGCCGCGCCTTGCGCGCAGCGCAACTTATAATGCGCGGCTCTCATTGTACCATAGCTGCGGCTGCTGGAGCAACAGGCAATCGGAATCAATAAAAAGTAGTTGACAATCTGCTGCATCGGTCGTATAATACAGAAAAACATATAAAACCTATTTAAAAACTAGGAAAAAAGCACAAAGCAAATCAAGGAGGATACGACTATGGCAGATATTAAGCAGAGCTCTCTGGAACTGATTGGAAAGACGCCGATTTTACAGTTAAATCGCTATGCGAAGGCAGCAGGCGTTGAGAATGTGACGATCCTGGCCAAGCTGGAATATCTCAATCCGGCGGGTTCGGTAAAGGACCGGATCGCGCTTGCGATGATTGAGGATGCGGAGGAGAAGGGCATTCTGACGCCGGGAGCGACCATCATCGAGCCGACGAGCGGGAATACCGGCATCGGTCTGGCTGCTGTGGGAACGGCGAAGGGATACAAAACGATCCTGACACTTCCGGATACGATGAGCGTGGAGCGGCGGAACCTGCTGAAGGCATATGGTGCGCAGCTTGTGCTGACGGAGGGCGCGAAAGGGATGAAGGGTGCGATTGCGAAAGCAGAGGAACTGCATAAGGAGATCGAGGGAAGCGTGATCTTGGGGCAGTTTGGCAATCCGGCGAATCCCGCGGTGCATAAGGCCACGACCGGTCCGGAGATCTGGGAGCAGACAGATGGGCAGGTGGACATTTTTGTAGCCGGGGTCGGCACCGGAGGCACTGTGACCGGTGTCGGCGAGTATCTGAAGGAGCAGAATCCTGCCGTGAAGGTCGTAGCGGTAGAGCCGGCCTCCAGCCCGGTGCTTTCTAAGGGAACTGCCGGAGCGCACAAGATTCAGGGCATCGGAGCGGGATTTGTGCCGGATGTGCTTAATACGAAGATTTATGATGAAGTCCTTGCAATTGAGAATGATGACGCGTTTGAGGAAGGCAGAGTATTTGCTCATACGGAAGGGATCTTGGTGGGGATTTCATCAGGAGCCGCGCTGAAAGCAGCTGTGCAGCTGGCAAAGAGAGCGGAGAATGCAGGCAAGACCATCGTTGTGCTCCTGCCGGATTCCGGAGACCGGTATCTGTCGACACCGCTGTTTTCCGCATAGAAGCGGGATTTTGATTCATAGAGAACTATATCAAACAGGCTGAGAGGAAAATCCCGGGTTCGACATGAAAATGCGGCAGCCCGGGGGTGGGGGTGATGCGCAGGGGCGCGAGAGGAATTATGGCAGCTTTGCTGCCCGCACCCTGCGCGCAGCGGATAGGGGAGAGAACTCCCTTATCCGATTTTTTACTCGTCCTCCCGGATATTCAGATACACATCATCTCTGGAGTGATACCCTCCGGCGATGATGACCTCGTCAATGTTATCGATGGTCACTGCGATGGGCTCGAGCCGGTAGTAGGGGACTTCATAGGAGCCGGAGACAACGGTCTCTGTGACCGGCCAGGCGCAATCCTCTGAAGTGATGTCTTCCCCGCGCGCGAGAGCTACAGCAAGGGTTGCGGCGACCATCGCCTGATCCTCGACAGATTTATAGACCGTCATTTCCTGTGTGCCTTCGACGATCCGCTGGCAGGCGGAAAGTTCCGCGTCCTGCCCGACCACGGTCACCTGACCTGCAAGCTGATTTTCAGAGAGAGCCTTGATCGCCTGACTGGCGAGATCGTCGTTGCCGCACATGACGGCGACAATATCCTCTGTGATCGCCAGCCCTTCATTTACATAATCAAAGGCAAGTTCTGCCAGCCAGTTGTCGCAGTAGGCAGAATAGACGATGGTAAGCCCGCTGCCTTCAAGGGTAGCGGTAAATCCATCTACCACATCATCGACATTCAGATCGGTCGGAGAGCCATAGATGGCAAAAATATTTCCGCCGTCCGGGCAGGCGTTGATCAGCGCCTCAGCCATCAGCACACCGACCTCGCGATTGTCAAAGGAAATGTAAAGGTCGGCGTTTACATCGGAAATCAGGCGGTCGTAGCAGATGACCCGGATGCCGGCGTCGATCGCCTCATTTACTGTATCTTTTAGAGCATCGCCGTCCACGGCAATGATCACGATCACATCCATTTTTTTCTGGATAAAATATTCAATCTGTGAAATTTGTTCATCCACGTCGCCGCCTGCAACCTGCACATTGACATCTGCGCCGAGACTCTGGGCAGTGGAGACGAACATATCCCGGTCGCGGAGCCAGCGCTCGATCACAAAAGAGTCAAAGCTCAGTCCGATCTGAAAACGTGCCTCCGTTTCGGGGGTTTCTGTCTCCGTGATTTCATCTGTCTGTGTACAGCCGGTCAGGGATAATAATGAGAACAAAAACAGCAGAAGCAGCAGCGGCCGGAACAAAGCGCGCATGCCAGGTAAACGTTCTTGCACGGATATTTGACTGCCTTTGAAAACTGATATGTAATGACTTTTGTCAAGACACAAATTTGATGTTTTTGTAACAC
>JAJQFO010000006.1 GCA_021201095.1 Lachnospiraceae bacterium | reverse complement strand
TGGTCGATTACGCTACGGTTTACACTAAGGACGACATCCGATTCACATTCAAGGATGGGACGGAAATCAAAGCCTGAGATATAGAAAAGGCTCTATATCCTCCTGATCGAGGGGTATAGAGCCTTTTCATTATCTGTCTCTGAAAACCTCGCCAAGGATTGTAAGAATCTCTCTTCCTGTACGATAAACATTATTCTCGTGACGATTGTATTCATCATCATGGTAAACATACTCTCTGTTGATTCTCACACCAGATTCATTGTTCGTAATCGTGTAAGTAGCTTCATCGTTCCAGAAATAATTCCCGTCGGAACTTATTCCTCTTCCAGAATGACGAATTGTCTTTGTCCTCCCGTCATATTTATCTGGGTTGCTCACAACATCCACTAACTTGTCTACCTCGTAGTCTTTATATCGACCATTTCCCAAATCAAGTCGTTCTCTAATAATTTTCTTCTTCGCTTCTTTTTCTTTCCTATCCATACAGATACCTCCTATGTTGATATTTAAAGCTTACCATATTTTCAAATTTAGTGATAGGAACGAAAAGTGGGATTTAATACAGAGAAATGTTTCTTAAGATGCAGCGGACTTGACTTAGCGATTTTTTGTCGCTCCATTTTCTCTCTGGAGCAAACATTTGCGAAGAGTCATATTCTTTAAATACAGATGCCCAGTCATCATCAATAGTATTTTTTATGAGCCACTGAACTAATAGAGTGTCATCATATTTCATGCGGTTTATCACTTGACCGATAATTTCAAGGCATTCTCTATACATCAAGAACATATGCTCTGTTTCCTCGCAAATAGGAGCAGTAACAATATCATGAACATACTTGCATCGTGCAACAGTCATGCATACATCTCCCGTATAATGAACCGGAAATGGATTAAAAGAAGATACGGCTGATTCAAAATGTTGATAACCACAAAAAAACTTTAATCTGTGCTTGGCATCTGGTATTTCAGAGACTCCTGTACGCTCCATTTCCTGTACAATCATATAAATAAAGTTTAAATTGCAAACCCACTCTAACAATTCCGCTACAAGTCCATCGTCAAATACTTGTTCAGCGCTACCCTTTCTTTGTAAAACCAAATTATAATATACTTGATCATATTCTTCAGCATAGATTTTCATTTTTTCTAAAGTGAAATGCTTAGAATCTACTTTTCTTTTTAATATAGCATCAACCAGCCTCACATCTCTTAGCCCCGCAATGAGTCTATAATGCAAGTCCGTCAAATGATATTCGGACTCCTTTTCCGATTCAAGCACACTAAGTGAATTTGCACCATAAGATTCTGTCAAGAAATGAACATCTTCATCTAATTGTTTTTGAATATATTTTGTATTTCTACGAATATTCTCTCGACCAGCCCCCTCCGTCATCTCATTTACCTTCAGATAATGGTATAAAGATTTTCGTTCAGCTGAACATGAATAAACATATTTACTGCATTCTACCAATGTTTGAATAATCACATCCTCATAAGAAACCTTGCCTGCAAAAACAGAAAGCAGATACTCTGTTGGAAATAATCGAATGATAAACTCTCTTATAGCAATTGCGACATTTTGCATTTTCTGATTCAACATGGTGCTTCACTCCATAAAAACAACAAGCTATCGCCGATTTGTCCCCACCTGTGGATTTTGTCCCCAGCTCTGTAAATTTGTCCCCACCCACGGAGATTTTGTCCCCACCTGACTCACGCACATAATCTATCGCCGGATTGTATTAAAAGTTGAGTGGGAATTTCGTATACTTTGTTTATTTCAGTTTTTCCGACTGTGCCAAGCCGCGTCAGCAGTTCGGACACATCCGCAGGAGTGAAGAATTCGCCGCCGGACTTGCCCGCATTGCTGGCATACATGGTCATAAGATATTCGTAGGCATCGCCAAAGGCATCAATGTCATGATGCTTTACATCCCCCAAGTTCATAGCAGCCACGCCATTTAAGAGCTTGACCAGCTTTTCATTACGTTTTGCCACAGTGCTGCCCAGCTTATTACTGTTGACATCGAAATCGTCAAAGAGTCCCGCAAAGCTATTCTCAGATTCGCTTCCCTTTGCTGATTCCTCAATATGTCGAAACACCGTCTCCAACGTCATATTCAGATTCTCATCATTAGGTGCGGACTTCAAGACATTCCAGAAAAGCTCGCTCGGCAAAATAAAGAAACCTTTTGTTTGTACAAGATCTTCTCGTGCTTCTTCTGCGTCTTCATCAGACATGGCGGCATAATCAAAATCGGCATTGCCCGCATCGGCCTCACCCTCATTTATATAGTTCGCCAGATTTTCAGATATGTATCGGTAGAACATTGTGCCAAGCACATAGTTCTTAAAGTCCCATCCGTCTACTGCGCCGCGAAGTTCATCCGCAATCGCCCATATCGCGCGGTGAAGCTCGTCCCGCTCCTGCTCTTTTTTTGTGTCAACCATTGAGTATACCCTCCGCCTTTATGCATCCCTTTTCTATTGCCCACGAAGCAAAGATTCCGCAGACACCATATATTGTAGTATAATTCAGGAATCGTCACAATTCAA
Source organism: Lachnospiraceae bacterium (assembly GCA_021201095.1). Taxonomy (GTDB): domain Bacteria; phylum Bacillota; class Clostridia; order Lachnospirales; family Lachnospiraceae; genus Choladousia. Next base: position 4,238 of record JAJQFO010000006.1, on the reverse strand, counting down.
CAAATTTTGTATCCAGAATTCCATAATAAAGAAACTCCGGATCTGTACGGCCTCTGTTTTTCTTAATTCAACAATACGACAGCCGTCTGTATTCCTCACTCCCGTTCTCAATCACCCGGAACAGATTGTCCCACTCAGTATGTCCAATAAAAAGGTCTTGCTTTTCGAACTGCAGTTCCCTTCTCAGCTCATTCTTTCCATTTTTTTCAACTAATCCCTCTGCGTTTTCTCTCGCTCCATGTCAAAGAATGCTGAATTTTAGCGGCCTTTTTGCGTTACGTTTTCACTCCTTTCAGTAAATCTGCTGCGAGCAATGACTTTGTGCTACAAAGTCACCCCGCGAGGCGGTTTGCTCGTTGGGGAAATCTCCGCTTCCGCTCCGGTCGGTGCTAAACGCGTGCCACTGGCACGCAGCACCCCAAATCCCCTTAGAACAGCACCTCCGGTGCTGGGCTGCGCGTCTCCGCTGTCGCTTCGGTCGGCGCTAAACGCGTGCCACTGGCACGCAGCGCCCTCCGGAACGCTTTGAGAGCAACAAAAAAGTAAGCCCGCGACCATCGAATATTTCCGAAAGGTCACGGGCAGTGCCGCCTGTCGGCATCAAACTTTTTTGTTGTTCCACGCCGGTGTCGTACATCATTTCAGAGGTAGCGCCACCGGCAGCCGTGCACTTTTTTTACTTGCGTGGTTCCCCATGCACGGCAACAACCATCAATTACAACTACCATTCTGTTTTCAATCAATCGGGCTGACCTTTCAACATTTTCATCTTCCGCATATAACCGATGCTGTCAGCACAGCCCTGAAAATAAATCTTCTCGCTTTCCATACTCCAAAAAGTTTCCCTGATATCAACGACTTCCAGCAAGCCCTTGCATTCCTCAACAGTCAGACTCCGTGGCTCTGTGCTATCCATCACTGCTCTCACATTGGGATATTTTTCATAGATACCATTCATCTCCCCAACCAGTTTCCGGTACTGGTCGGATGTTACATCCGGCTTGCCGACCATACTGATATACTCAGTAAACTCCGAACCGTACTGATCGAAAAAGGTCTGAAACTTCAATTCTTCTTTCATCATCGAACCACTCTCCTTTTGATTTTTTTGCTCCATCCAGCAGCTATAAGACATCTATTTCGATTTGAAACAGTAAATGGATGGCTGTATCTTCATCTTAATATGGAAAATGGGCAGCGTCAATTCTGACGCACACCCATCTGGAGCCTTACTAAATTTTACTTTTCTCCCTGCAAATCAGATTCTACGGCATTCATCAAAACACAAAAACGCCATACTCTGTTTACGGTTTTTCCACAGGTCAATCATTTTTTCTTCACAGAGCCATAATATTCTCTATTTCAGAAAGTTGAAACGCCCCCTCACTTCGTTCGGCGGCAGTCTTCGTTTCACTTCGGTCCGCGCTAAACGATCGTCCACTGGACGATCAGCGCCGCATCGACAATGAAAAACGCTTCGCGTTTGGTCGATGCTCAAACAGCAAGTGCTTAAAATAAATCTTTCTTTTTCATACTCGCCGGGGTCACAGGACATGACCTCGGCCCTCCTTTTCTCTGGAAGACTCCATTTTGGAATATGATACCCTTGCCTATTACCAGTTTTTCATAATCTCCAGAATCTCGCTCTCGTAGTCTCCGAAAATATCTTCGTTGCGTCCGCCGTGGCGCAGATTTGTCTCTACGCCGCGCTCACCATCATCAAATTCCCAGATATGATAGGCAAGACCGCGGTATTCAAAATCTATACTTCCACAGCCGTCCTCTTCCGAATAATTATAATTCCAGCCACGTTCCTCTATAAAAGAACGAACTCTCGCTAATCGTGTCTCTCTATCCATAAAAATATGTTCCTCCTTCTGGACATGACAATATCATTCTTACCTGGCCGTCCGTATTACGCTTTAAAATTATATTATACAGCACCCTGGAGCCGCTGTTTTCTTCATAAATTGGAGCTATCTTAGCACAAAATAAGGGGTACTACAATAGAGATTCACAGAATAAAGCTTTACAGACTTGCGTTTTGATTTTTTTATCATTCGGACATACGTTGACCGGCGCGTCCACCCCGCGCACAAAATTCACCAACACACAGAAAATGTTCCTGTTCGGTACTTCTTCGCGGAGATTTAATCCATTTGGGAACAGCACATAGCAGATCAGGCAGAACGTGATCCCATTGAACATGATAAACCAAAGCTGCTGAAAATCCTCTTTATCACGCAGCATATACCACACAAGCGACAGGAAAAACGCCGGATACCACGCAAAGTAAAATACAATAAAATATTCGCAGAACGGAATCCGGTCATCGAGTGCACAGTGCAGAATATACTTCGGCTCCATCGTAAAGTCGAGTGCAAAAAACACCACCAGATAGAACACCAGGTACAGCATGGCGTAACAGTATTTATGCTCTGTAATCCACTCTTTTAGGATTCCGATTTTCCCCTTTTTCATGAATCCGCATCCACCTTATCAAATTCCCACCAGAACCGCAGCAGTTCTTCCTCATACCGTTTCTGCTCCAGCAGATAGCTCTGGCAGTGTCCTGCCCCCGGTACAACCAGCAGCCGCTTCGGAGCGGCACAGGCTTTGTAGTTCTCGTAAGTCATTTCGATCGGCACAAAGGTATCGTCCGTCCCATGGACAAACAGCACCGGTATTCTGCATTCCTGCATAGCCTTTGTGGCGGAATATTCGTCCGATGTAAAACCAATCCGTTCCATGGACAGCTTATCCACGTACTTCTCCATCAGCTTGTAGTGATAATGCAGATTGTTCTCCGCTACGTGTTTCCATTCATCATGCGGCGAAGTATAGCCCGAATCCGCAATCACTCCATGCACGTTCTCCGGCAGACTCTCCCCGGCGGTCATTAATACGGTCGCTGCGCCCATGGACAGTCCGAACAGATAAATTGGAAGTGCTGATAAATCCTGACTATGCGAGTTTACTTGCGAATCTTCTTGCGCATTTCCTTGCACATTTATCCAGTCAATCCATTCCAGCAAATCAAAGCGCTCCAGTAAGCCGAAACCGATATAGTCGCCGTCGCGTTATGTCCGTGATTTGCTTGCAAATCATGGACGAAGGCCACGCCATCGCGCGCAAGCGCGATTCGGAATGGCGTGGCTATCCAAAAGCTCCATGTGCTCGCTGCTCAATATAAAGGACATTACACCCATTTTTATATAGAAAATCCGCGATCAGACCAAATTCTCTCGCCCACGAAGATCTCCATCCATGAACCGCGATTACTGTTCTTTTCGGATTCTCCACAAGATGAAAGTGACCGGTCAGACGGATGCCGTCATGAGCTGTGATTTCAACCGTTTTATATTCACTGTTTCGCAGACGATCCGCCGCAGCATTCTTCCGGTTCTCCAGTCCCTGGTCCTTTGCAGAACCCGATACCTCCTGTTTGGACTGACTGACCGTTTCTGGCAGTTCCCTGTTCATTGCCATGTCAGCCAGATTTTTTGATGTATTATGCACAGCCCTCACTGCAGCTGTCCCGGTTGCTGCTCCAAGAGCGGCAGCAATCAATCTCTTTGTTCCTTTTTTCATTCTCGATCATCTTCCTTCAAAACTACAATAGGCTCAATACTTATTATATTGCGTCAGAGTTCTTTTGTTATGCAATCCTACCACAAAACTCCTCCTTCTTCCACAGACAAATAAAGGGCAATGCACAGCCGCCTGATTCGTTGCTTCATGGGAATAAGCAGCCGTGCAAAATATTTGACGCACGGACAGTATCGGTCATTGACACGGTTCGACAATAATGGTATGTTTTTGGACAAATAAGGGGATACGAGGGGTAGTATTTATGCAGACAGATAAGCAGGAACAGTCTCTGCTGACGATGATGCAGTTAAACGATCAGGAATCGGAAAATGATACGGAAATAATGGAAGAATCTACTCTCCTGCTTTCCGAAGAAGATGAGGATGTGCTTCAGGAGGATACAGATAATACAGAGCTTTTGGACGATGCCGAAATCCTTGAGGGAGTCAGCACAGAAGACCCTGTGCGAATGTATTTGAAAGAAATCGGTTCTTTTGCCCTGCTTTCTCCTGATGAAGAAATTGAACTGGCAAAGAGAATCGCTGATGGGGATAATGAAGCACGTGAAAAGCTGATCAACGCGAACCTTCGCCTCGTGGTCAGCATAGCAAAGAAATTTACAAACCATGGCCTTGCTTTTCTCGACC
>JAJQFO010000001.1 GCA_021201095.1 Lachnospiraceae bacterium | reverse complement strand
GGATGGCAAACTGCCCCGGCCCCTCAACCTGCCCGACGCGCTCATAGCCCATCCCAATCAGGTCTTTTTTCAGCTGTTCCGTGTCAAGCTCCGCGCCGCTCCCATTGCCGTTCACAGCACCATCCGCAGCGCCGCCCATCGCGAAGCGATTATCTGATTGCGGTGCATCCTGATTTCGAATCTCCAGGACATGCGCCGCCCAGTCTTCAAACGGAACCATCCGGTTCATGCAAGCCGCGATCGTAGTAATAATCGTAAGCTTCTGACCGCCAGGCGAGAGAGTCTGCTCTCCGTCACTCGTCGAGAACCGATTGTCAGAACATGATGTTTCCCGTCTGCCTTCCGCCAGAGCCTTCAGCACCTGTACCCGCTGCTGCTCCAGCAGGTTGCTGTGGATATCTGCCTGGAAAAAGATCAGGTCCTTTGCCGGAAAATACAGGATGTTCCGGTCAAAAAAGCGGTAATTCTCATACATTTCCTTCGCGCGGAGGTCATTGTAGGTGATGATGAGTGTAACCACTGGGGCTGCAGCGCCGCCCATCGCGAAGCGATCTTTAAATGGCGGCGCGACTTGCCGCCGACCAACGGGAGGGGGCGTTTCCGCAGCGCCGCCCGCCGCGGAACGATTTTTCAACGGCAGCGCGCTCTCCGCCTTCTTTTCCCCGAATTCCTCTGACATGCAGTACACAAAATGAGACTTCTGAGAGTCAATACATCCCGTTACCTGAAGCAGGCCGCGATTTGCCGCGGCCTTTTTGCTGATCTCCTCAAATTCCCCCAGTTCCCGCATGGGGGCTGTGAAAGCTTTCATAGCTCCTCCTGAACTCTGATTCTTATAATCATACACGAAACGATTACTCTCAAAGTCTTACAGATGCGCGTTAAACAGGTTCATCACCGTCTGCACGTCCTCCGTCAGCAGCATAGCCGCCGCCTCTGCTGCACGTGAAAACGCGTCTGTCATTGTCGTCCATTCTTCTTCCGGAAAATGGCCGAGCACGTAATCCACAAGCTCGTATCCCTGCAGTTTTTCGCCGACACCAATCTTGACACGCGCGAAATTCTGTGTGCCAAGATGCGCGATGAGGCTCTTGATCCCATTATGCCCGCCGGCACTTCCCTTCGCGCGGACACGCAGCTGTCCCGGCGGCAGGCTGATGTCGTCATAAAGCACCAGAAAATCCTCCTCCGGATTGATTTTGTAAAAATCGCAGGCAGCGCGGACACTCTCGCCGCTCGCATTCATATAGGTCAGGGGCTTTAAAAGCAGCACCTTCTGCCCATTGATCACTCCCGTGCCGGTAAGTGCTCTGAATTTTTCCGTCTCAATCCGGATCCCATATTGATCCGCGAGGCGGTCAATCGCCTCATAGCCGGCATTGTGCCGCGTGTGCGCGTATTTCCGGCCCGGATTGCCCAGGCCCGCTATAATATACATGATCGTTTCCTCTTCCTTTTTTCCGCCAAATTTCTCTTTTATCCACTGTAGCATATGTCCGTACCCGCCCGGCTTTCATTGCAGCAGTGCGACGCTTCCCTTTTTCGGCAGGCTCGCCCGGCAAGCAATTTCGCTGCTTAATGTTTCTTTTTTGACTGTCAGCGTACCTTGTCCCAGCTTAACATGTCAAATTTGACATGTTATTGTATATCCTCCAGCTTCGCGACCACCTTTTCAAAATGCATGAAATGTGAAGCCTTCACCAGGATTGTGTCTCCTTCCTCCACAAGGGAAGGCAGTTGCTCCAGAAGTGCCGGAAGATCCGGCAGCGTGACCACTTTCATTTCCGGGGCGACCGTACGTACCCCTTCCGCAATCTGTGCGGCGAGCGATCCGACGCAAATACACACATCAATCGCAAGCCTTCCCGCGAAGGTTCCGACCTCGCGGTGCATACGCGCCTCCTCCGGTCCCAGCTCGCCCATGTCGCCCAGGATGGCCACTTTTCTGTGCAGGCCATCCTGCAGTACTTCCAGAGACGCCTTCATCGATACCGGGTTCGCGTTATAACAGTCGTCAATGATCGTAAAATGGTCTGTGTGAATGATATGGAAGCGCCCGCTCACCGGTTGCAGGCTCTCAATCCCCGCGCGGATTTCCTCCAGCGTCAGGCCGTAGTGCAGGCCGACCGCCGTGGCTGCCAGCGCATTTCTCACCATATGGACACCCGGAATCGGAATCTGCACGACAAAGCTGTCAGCCGCGGGTTCCGCATTTTGCACAATAAAGCTTTCTGCCGCCTCCGCAGTTTGCGGCGAAACGTGCTGCGAATCAGCAGGGAAAATGATGGATGACATTCCTTCTTTTTGTTTCACACAAATACGGCATTGAATGCCATCCAGACCTTTTTTCTCGATCTGATCTGCGTAAATATCATTGTCTGCGTTAAGGCCGAAGAAAACCGGACGAATCGTGCGGCTGGCACCACTGCTCCGAGCATCCCCGTTCCGGGCATCCTTCACGCTTTTCAGACTTTCCGAACGTGCCGTCTGTCCGGATTCCGCCACGCCACGCAGCCGGTCTGCAGATGAATCAGCATATATCCCCGGCACCCGCACCTCCTGTACAGTCGAAAGCTTATCGTCATCCCCATTTAAAATCACGTGCCCGTTGGAGCGCAGATGATCAAAAATCTCTGTTTTTGCCCGCAGAACGCCGTCGCGGTCTCCTAAAAACTCCAGGTGACACTGCCCGATATTCGTGATCACACAGGTATCCGGCTTCGCGATCTGCGCCAGAACATGCATCTCCCCAAAATGATTGATACCCATCTCCAGCACCGCGATCTCGTCCTCATCCCGCAGCCGGAAAATCGTCAGCGGGAGTCCCAGCTCATTGTTGAAATTTCCCGCTGTTTTGAGGGTGCGGTATTTCTGGGAAAGCACGGCAGCAATCATCTCTTTCGTGCTGGTCTTGCCGACACTGCCTGTAATTCCGACCACTGGAATCGCCAGCTGCTCCAGATAATATGCGGCCAGAGTTCCGAGAGCCTTGATTGTGGAATCTACTTTTATATAATTGTGTGCCGGTTCGGTAAAATGTTTACCATCTAAGAGCTCCTGCACACCCTGATCTCCTTTTACCGCACAGTGTTCTTCCGTTTGAAGAACCTCCTGCTCCGTGATCACGCACAGCGCCCCCATTGCAAATACCTGATCTATAAAATCATGCCCGTCCACGCGCTCGCCTTTGATCGCAGCGAACAGACACCCCGGCTCAGCCCTGCGGCTGTCCGTGGTGATCGAGCAGACCTCCCGGTCACGGTCTGCCTCGCTTCCATAATAAATTCCGCCGCAGGCTTCCGCCATACGGCCAAGTGTCATATTTTTCATACGTCCCCCATATATTTCTAAATGATCATACCACCTATTCCCATGTTCTGCGCTTCCGGTCCTTCACTCTGTTTCAGCCGACAGATCCCCTGCGCCAAGTATGGGATGCCCTCGTCCGTAATCAAAGCTTTCGCGCAAAACCCGGCGCACCTCTGCAATTTCAATATCCGTCACTCAATTACAATCACATCACCGTCTGTCCCAGACGAACTGTCGGACGAGCTTCCTGACGTACTGCCGGAACTGCCATCTGATGATCCGGACGGCCAGGTGGTCTCGTCGGTAATCGTAATTTCAAATCCTGCTTCGCCTGTCGACACGCCGGTATCGGATGACGAGCTGTCGTCCTCATCATCAATCCGATTGGTTTCCGTTGAATTATCTGAAATCACAATCGAAGAATCCCCTGAACTCCCCGTGCCCTCCGTCACAACGGAGGAATCCGACGTACCGGCACCAGTCCCGGCTGAGTCCGTACTCGATGAACCCGAGCTATTATCTCCATAGATGGTAATATTATCATCATCGCTGACAGAGGAATCCGAACTGTCACTGCCCGTACTGGAAGAACTGCCGGAGGAGCTGTTCGCCACATAGGATGTCCCGCTGCTCGCTGTGCTGTAGCCATAGTTGATGCCGGAGCTGTAGCAGACGACCGGTGTCCCGGCTTCGATATTTTCATAGATGGTCTGCGCCTGTGCAGTCGGCGTATTAATGCAGCCATGCGAACCATTTGTCTGATAAATGGTGCCGCCGTAGAGGCTCCTCCACGAATCCGCGTCATGGATTCCCACATTCCCGTAAAACGGCATCCAGTAGTTTACCTCGGTCTCGTAGGTCTCACCGACCAGCTTTGCGTCCTCCTGTTTGTATACAATATAATACAGTCCCTCCGGCGAGGCGTTCCCCGCGCTCGTGTTTCCGGTCACGACCGGAGTCTCCACCAGCAGCTGGCCGTCCTTATAATACCACATACGCTGGTTGGTATAGTCAATCTCCACATACGTATCACCGATATCATTGTCTCCGCGTGTCAGGGCACTGACTGTCCACACCGGTGAACGGCCCTCCACCTGACCGGCCAGCAGCAGAGCGTAAAGAGCATCTGTCTCCGCCTCCCGATCCATCTGCCAGCCATAAGTGACTGACTCCACGTAAACGGTCTCCCCATTGGAAGTGACAAACGGTTCATACGTACCGACCGTATCATACATATCCGCCAGCTCATCCACCCACGCGGCCACGGAAGCATAGTCAAAAACTGCATTGTTATCCGCATCCAGAGAGAACCAGTCCATAAAGGTCGACGAGGTCAGCGAAACCACCACATCTCCGCTCATGTAGTAATTAATATACATGGAAGCATACTGATTGTAAAGACTCACCTCTTCAATCAAATCTTCATTTTCAGATGTAATATCCGCTGTCACATAACACCCGGCCATTTCCAGGTTCAGGCTCTGTTTCCCCGCCTCCACGGCAGTAACCGCAGCCTCCTGCACCTTCTGCGTATCCAGCGTCGTGCCCTCTGTCTCTGCGACAATCCCATAGGTGCCGTCCTCCAGAAGTGTCCTGTACGCGTTCTGCGGGGGCTCCATCTGATCCGTCTGCATCATGGGCAGAGCAGCCACCGCTTCGGAAAGCTTATCCGTGTCATAAGTTACCGACGTATCCATCGTGTAAGACTCGCCGTCTGAAAAAAACGCCGGCAGCCAGGCAAACGAATTCTGCGCGTCCAGAAGCGTCTGCGTCTCGCCGTTCGAGACAAACACGTAATCAAACTCGCTTCCATAAAGCGTCTCCTGCTCCTCATCTCGCCCGGTAATCACGAGGCGATAGTCCTCTACATCCGCGGCAAGCAAAGCTTCCGCTTCGGAGGCAGTCATTCCTGATACATCTGCCCCGTTGATCGAGGTGTTTTTCAGAAAATGCGACGAGTAATACATACTGATCGCCGAGTAAACCCCGATCACGCAAAAAAGTAATATCAGCACAATTATCAGCAATATGGTTGTTCGTTTTCTCATAGGCTTCCCTCTTTCTGCCAGATTGTATACGATCGTCGTGCCGCGCTGTGTTTCGACCGGCAGTTGACAAATGTACCGCCCGCAGGGGCGAGACTGCCAATAATACTCAGCAGCACATATTCTGTAAGCATTTTATAACAACGCTGTCCATTTAAAAAGGAATGCTCCGTTAAGCTTTTATTTTTTCTTTCTTAAATTCTGATGGAACCGTGCATCTGGTATATGGAAAGCCGCGCATTTAAAATCGCTTCGCGATGGGCGCGGCCTGCGTCCATACCCGCTTCGCGGGTACGGACAATATATGGAAAGCCGCGCATTTAAAATCGCTTCGCGATGGGCGCGGCCTGCGTCCATACCCGCTTCGCGAGTACGGACGATTAACACAGAGTTCTTTAGATAATCGGGTCAGCAACGCGCGGCAGCAGCCTCGGCCTGGCCTCCAGCACGATTGCCGAGGTCGCGGGGAGGACAATTTTCAGCTCGCCGCCGATGAGCGGGTAGGCCGCCCCTTCCTCCGTAAAGCCGTCTTTGGTCGTCTGAAATACATTCTCAAGGACACTGTCGTTCGTGATTCCGGCCGGCCATACGGGGAGCGTCAGCTCCATTCGTTCTTCGCTGTTGTTAAAAATCACGACGATCTGGCTATCCTGGCTGAATCTGCCGTAGGACAGCCAGTCTTTGCCTCCGCCAAGGAAGCGCAGAGACCCCCTCTTCAGCACCGGATAGCGCCGGTGCATGGCGATCACGCGGCGGTGAAACTCCAGCATCTGCGTATCCTCATGTCCCCAGGGATAGGTGCGCCGGTTATCCGGGTCCGTAAACCCGCAGACACCGGCCTCATCCCCATAATACAGGGTCGGCGCTCCCGGCCAGGTCATCTGCATCACGACCGCTTCCCGCATAATCTCCGGGCGGACTCCTTCGGCAGCTGCCGCGCCGCCATGCGTCCCTACCCGTCCGGGGCGGCCGCTCGTTCGTGTCAGAAACCGGGAATGGTCGTGGTTGGAAAGCTCATTCATAGCCGTCAGCAGCGAAGGAGTGAGAAATTCCGTCATATGCAGCGACATTGTCTCCCAGAACGTCTTCACATCCCCGCGCAGTTCTTCCTTATATTCATCGCTGTGCTTTTCCATGCCGGTAAAAAACCAGGTCAACGGCTCCATAAACGCGCGGTAATTCATCACAGTATCCCATTCGTCCCCGCCCAGCCAGGCAGAAGCATCCTCATAATGCTCCGCCAGAATAATCGCATCCGGGTTGGCCGCCTTCACGGCCGCGCGGAATTTTTTCCAGAAGCGATGGTTATAGTCCGGCGAAAATCCGAGATCCGCCGCTACGTCCAGCCGCCATCCGTCTACGTTATACGGCGGCGATACCCACTTTGCCGCAATCCGCAGAATATATTCCTCCAGCTCGGGCGAAGCCTCGTAGTTCAGATTCGGCAGGGTCTCA
>JAJQFO010000154.1 GCA_021201095.1 Lachnospiraceae bacterium | reverse complement strand
TTTGAAAAAATGGGCAAAAGAAAAGCTCCCAACTTGTTACGGTTGAGAGCCTTTCATCTGGCCATTATGTATTTGTTATTTTAAAGTTCTTCTCAGTGTGTTCTGAGATCGTGCATATATTTGATTAGCACACTGTTCCATTTGCTTTCGATTCATTGTTGAAATGAAATTGGAATCACTTTTTCCACTGATGTCAATAAGGCAACCATCATATTTTGACAACATTCCAAAATAGGCTTCGGGGTGCGTAACATAAAGCATTAGTTTTGGAGAAATTGGGTACACAACAATTGTGCTTAGCTTCAAAAGTCCATTCGTAAATGGCTGAACATTTTGAGTCACTGCGTTGATGTGCATTACAGGATTGTCGCTGGTCACGAATTCCATATCGCCTTGAATCCTAAGTAAGATGAAGTCTCGATCATATAATACACTTGAAAGCTTCTGCATTCTTTTCATATTCAACGCCACATCCATAGATGTCCGCTTGAGATAATAGTCGTCCTTCTCATAATTTTCCAAAAATTGATTCTGTTCATCACTCAATGGGCCAAACAATACTTTGACTTCATCTATTATTTCAGGAAGAAGCTCTTGGAATAATCGACGTTCATACTCTCTTGTCAATTTTCCTCGGAACATCTGCATAATCATTAAAACTGCAAGCTGAGATTTTTCACGTTCATCAATGACCACTGAACCATTTTGCACCAGAATATTGGACTGTGAAATTATTTTAGGGAACAATTCTCCCATCAGTGGTTCAATGCTTGTAGCGTAGAAATGCTCCCAGCAATATGGATCATCCATTTTCTCTAACGTATAAAAATCATTCTCTGCGCATATCGCTTTAGTCCCCGTAGAAAATATTCTATGGTCATGCTTGTTCATCGCTGAAATTTCACCGCTTGAATCGCAAAAATTTTTAAGATATACCCGTGGCACATAATGCTGCCGGGTTGGTACATTCTTTTTACTTATTCTTTCCCACCTCTTCCCATTTGCAAAAGAAGGAATCATCCTTATTCTGTCATCATTTGATACAGCTTCATTAACTCAGCAACACAACTTGATTCTGTCATGTCCTTCACAGAAAAACCATAGGCTTGCATTACTGCCCGATCGTTATTTTGATGTGCCCGACGCAACTCCGGCGGCATAAGAACATCATCATAAAGATTAGATAGTGTACTTTTCGGATATAACTTCCGAGCGTCCAATATAGCCTGTGCAGTTTGCTCAATTTTTGCTTTTTGCGTTTCTGTCGGCGTTGGCCACGGGAAGTTATTATACACTATGTCCTTGGCATAACGATAATCGCTCTTTAATCTACCTGCTACAAGCCTCATCCACGAATTGTGAACATTAGACATTAAAACGCCAAACTCATACAAACCTGCGTCCGGAATCAAAAAGACCAGATCACTTGCGATGGTGTTTTTATCCATAAAACCAAGCGGAATATATCTTCGTTTCCCAGAAGATGTTTTAGGAACAATAATATAATCACTGTCTGGCTGGGCTATCTGACAAAACAATGTAGGGGTAGCAGCAAATTTTCTTGTTCCAGCAGCTTTTGATGACGCTCTCGTTTCACGAACGAATTCCACACGTTTTTTTACTGTAGGACATTTGTTTATTTCACCAGGGTCTGCATTTACAAGCCATAAACAATATCGCTCTTTGCTGTTCAAAAACTCAACGGCTCCAATGTATGGCCTAATCCATTTTTCTGAAAGAGGCTCGTCCTTAATAAGCGTTAGTCTTTCTTCTGCGCTCAGTACAAATCCGCCTCCATCACGAGGCATACTGCCGAACCGCATTTTAGGAACATTGCAAATAGGTTCGTTTCTGGACTCAACAAAAACAACAGGTGAATCAGTAAGGTAGGGGCTAATTTGCTCGCATACTTTGTAATTTACATTTGAGGTATATAGGCGCTTTTCTCTATTTGCTGCATTCTTTCCGGAAAAGCCTACGATTACACAATGGACTTTTGCCTGGTGATCTGCTTCGTTATTCCACACAAAAGTTGTGTGTGCAAAATCAATATGAACACTGTAACGTTCAATCAGGTGTTTCCAAAAAGTTATAACTGAGCTGCCTTGACATATGCTGTTCGTAGAAACAAAAGCACATCGGATATTTGTCCCTAAACTAAATTCAACTGCTTTTTTATACCAACCACAGACATAATCCATTTCCCCGGCACCTTTAACGTCAGAAAATAACTCTCTGATTTCGGCCTTCTGTATTTCTGACATATACATACCGCCGACAAAAGGCGGGTTGCCCATAATATAATTAAGCGTATGCTTCGATACTACATCCTCCCAATTCATCCGAAGAGCATTACCTTCCACAATATTCGTGTAAGATTTCAGCGGGAGGAAATCCAAGTGCATTAGTACAATAGATTCCGTTTCTTTCATCATTTGGCTTTCCGCAATCCAGAGAGCCGTCTTAGCAACAGTCACAGCAAAGTCGTTGATCTCGATACCGTAAAACTGTCCAAGAGAAACCTGAATCGGGTTATAATTCACATCGCCAAAACTGATCTGACCATGGGACAGTTCACGCAGCACTTCGTTCTCCAAGCGTCGCAATGAAAGATAAGATTCCGTCAGAAAATTTCCAGAGCCGCAGGCCGGATCCAGATACGATGCCGAAGCCAATTTTTTCTGAAATTCACGGAGTTTACGTTCTTTCGTCTTTATCACAGGCATTGCACATATTTCTGCAAACTCTTTCTTCAAGTCATCCAAAAACAATGGGTCTATGACCTTGTGAATATTTTCGATAGAAGTATAGTGCATTCCACCAGAACGCCGAGTCTCCGGATTCAACGTGCTTTCAAACACAGCTCCAAAAATAGTAGGACTGATCTCTGACCAGTCAAAACCGGTGCTTGCTTTTTCAAGAAGCATGTCCCGAATTTCATCCGTAAAGGTCGGTATTTCAATATCCTCATCGGAAAACAGACCACCGTTGACATAAGGGAACGCCGCTAACTCTGGGTAATCCTCTGCAAGATAAGGATCACGTTCTTCTACAGGTGTATCCAGAATTTTAAACAGATCAGTCAATGCTCGGCGCATATGTCTGGTTTCTGAACCTGCCAGATAATCATGGAACATCCCATGCCGTCCAAAAATGCCAGCGTCCTCTGCATAAAGGCAGAACACCAGACGGACACACAACACATTCAGACTGTGCATAGCTTTCTTACTAGTCGGATCGCGATACTGCTTTGCAAAGGCGTCATAAAGCAGGCCGACGATCTCACCGGCGGCCATGGAGACCTCCATCTCACGCTTTAAATGCTCGCTTCCTGTGTCCACCAGGAATTGCAGCCGATAGTATTCCTTCGGCAAATCTTTCAGCAGGATTTCTTCCGGCTCTCCGCCTGGGCGCTCCATATCATAAACATAAAACTTCTCAAAGTTGCAGGTCACAACCCAGCGGGGATGTTGTGACAAAGGAAGCTCGGTAATATACCGCTTTGCCTGTTGAAATGGTGTCAGCAGTGTACCGTCGGACTGTTTGATTGGCTTGTTTAAATCCTTGCCGATACCTTTCTGCTCAATCATAACCTTCGTGGAAGGGATCATCCCGTCAATGAAGCTGGTATGATCGAGATGAACCTGTTCCTCGAACGTAATAAAATGTGTCGCGTTCTCAACGCCGTATACTGTTTGAAGCAGCTCTATCCAGAAAGACTGGCTCTCGCCCTTCTCATAGCCGCGGCCTTTCCAATGTTCCGCAAACGCTTTCGCGGCGGCTCTTTGTTCTGTATCAGTCATTATAAACTTTCCCCCATTTCCATGGATTCCGCTTTTAATGATACCACATTGAAAGGGCATTCTCAATCAGCCAATTCGCATATTTTCAACATTTTCTGCGGTTTCCTTGCAGTCCGTTTTCCTTTGCCCACTCGCTCTGTTTCCTGCGGCGTTCCTCGGAGTAGGGGCGTGTCACCTGAATACTGATCCGCCGCTTGTCAACATCAAAGTATGAACCGCAGATTTCATCTTCCTCCGTGAGCTTGCATAACTCCGGATATTCTTCGCTCAATCCTTTCAGTCTCCGGATGAGCTTCGGGTCGTTGGTGCGTATCTGCATGGGGTCGCTGGACTGATTATAATAAATCTCCGTGTCTTTATCTCTTTTCGTGAGTTTGTACATAAACTACCTCCAAAATCAAATATTTTCTCTAAGGGGTCATTTTCGGGCGATTTCCTCCGATTGACGAATTGGCGTTTTCGGCGATTTTCGATTTAAAACAGCCCCAGATGGGGAGTTATCCGTCTGGGACTGCTGAAAATCGCAAATTTGCCAGTTTTACCGATTGGCGAATGATTTTCGCCTGTTTTCAGGTCTTATAGGCGTCACCTCCATTCCGGCATGACGGAAGGTGTCTGCCATACATACTGGCGGTACTTGTCCTTGCCTTTCTTTTTGCGAAGCTCGCCGCGACGGACAATCTCACGGCACCGGATCAGATAGCTCCCGTATTCCTCTGGCATTTCCTCGTGAATGCTGCTGACAGTAATCATGACTGCCGTCAGGATTGAGCCAAACGCTGGCATGACTGCGATACAGGAGAGGGCACGCAGACGGTTCATAGTCGAGTAATAGTCCTCGTTGCAGAAAGCGTTGACAAGCTGCGCCATGCCGTAATTCTTCCAGGGCCATCCGTTTTCCAGGTCGCCGGTTGCCGCATGATAATCCAGTGCCTCCTGAATCATTCCCTGTTCCATTTCATGAACACAGAGATAGAAGTCGTGCTTGTAGTTAGCGGTAAACACCATCACATCCTTCAGCCTGTTTGCCAGCCGTTCCAGCTTTGCGCGGGTTTCCTCCTGAACCGCAATCAACGCTGCGAGCTTCAGGTTGTCGATGGTCTGTTCCTTGTCCGGGCAGCCGAACGCGCACAGCGCCATCTTCTCGTAGTTGGTGAATCTGTAGTAGTACTTCATAATATAGTGTCTCCTTTCGATTTTGAAAAAAATTCAGGAACCGCCGCGGACAGTTCCTATGTATGAAAAAACCGCCTCCTGTGATACAAGAGACGGCCTTTCGATCTGTATTCAGTTTTCCGTATCAGGACTTGATGAAGTCCCAGAGGATTTCATTCAGCACTGCGATTTTGCCGATCAACCAACCGGCGATAAAGGGGAGAGCGAATGACACAAACCCTGTTACCAGTATCGTGACAGCCTCCCGTCCGGTGCTGATACCCATCAGGTAGCTGAGTACCGCCACCAGAAAGCACAGGCCGGAGAAAATGTAGAAGATTGCTCCGGCGAAGCTGGTCAGGAAAACCCCGAACCACTTCGCAACGGTCACAATCACTGCCATCGGCAGAGCGATAATCTTCAACGGTATCTTTAATAACAGGGTCATGATCGTTCCTCCTTACACATCCGGCTTGAAGTATCTCGCGCCGTACACCTCGTAAATTTCCTGCATTAACAGTACTCCCAGGGTAAGGCCGTAGCGGAAGTGTTCTTCCTCCGCGTAGCTCTGGCTCTCATACATGGTGTCCCGGACTTCCTCGATCTGCTTTTTGTCCTTGTCGTTCAGCCTGTCGTGCAGGTCGTCAAACAGCTCGTTCACTTTTTCCTCCGCTTCCACGAAACGCTCATCCTGTGACATGATAGCCTCCTGCGGATAAATCTTCCCATTGTAAAGTAATTCCATAATCATCTCAGTTCCCTCCAGTCTTGTTGAGATAAGGTTTATAGGTTTCCATCACGGAGTCGGTGACTCCGCTTTTATACACTTTTCGGATGTCGGTGATTGTCTCGTCTTTCAAAAGTTTCAGCCATTCAAGCAGGTCTTTCCTGCCGTTCGCATAATTGCAGCACCTTCCGTCTGCGTATTCAATCCGGTATCTCATAGACGCCTCCTTACAGATATACGATCTCGGCCAGAACGATTTCCTCTGCTCGGTTCTGGATATTTCCCATCATCTGCACCCATTTCCACCAGTCGCGGCGCTTCAAATCCTCGGTCACTCCCTCGGTCTCTTTCATCTGGTCAATGAGCAGCTCAAGCCGCGCCTGTGCCTGTTCATTGATGTCCGCAAGGTAGGTTCCCATCCTGCCGGAGAATGTCAGTTCCACATAAGTGATGTGGCGGTGTTCCTTCAGATACCGAAGGTGCATTCGTCCCCATTTCCCGATGGGGCGGTGTTCTTCCTGGTCGTCCAGCTTCAGGGCGGGGATGTAATAATCCCCGACAAGGATATAGTCCAGGCCGTTACTGTCGTCGTGAATCCTCGGTTTTAATTCCTTCATAGTGCTGCCTCCTTTGGTTCGTCGTCTTTCTGTTTGGGGAGATAGTAAATGCCGTTCTCCCTGTCCTCGGCTCTGATCTGTTCTTTCGCGGCGTCGCGCTTTGCTTTTATTGACGCCTTGGTTTTTTCATAATAAGCAGCCGCCTTTCCGCTTTCCTTCCTCCGGCGGTACTGCTCTTTGCGTTTAGCCCGGATTTCTTCTTTCCGCTGCTCCAGCTCGATTTCTTCCGGCGTCGGCTCGGCTTCATCATGCGGTACAGAAAACTGTCCGATAAAGTTGAAATAAATCTCAATCGTCTGCGGGGAATCCGGTCTGCCTTTGATTTCCCGTTCATGCACCAGTATCTTGTCCACAAACTCGATCAGCATGGGCGTCGTCAGTTCATCGAAGTCCTGATATTTCTTGACCAGGGCGATAAACTTGGAAGCGGAGTGTTCTTTCTTTTCTGATTTCTCTACGTCTGCTTTCAGTTCCCGTATCTCCGCGTCAAGAGAATCCTGTTCTCCGGCATACTGAGCGTCCAACATCTGATACCGTTTATCCGGCAGCTTGCCGAGTGCGTTATCCTCGT
>JAJQFO010000080.1 GCA_021201095.1 Lachnospiraceae bacterium | reverse complement strand
GATGAGTTATCATAGAAAAGATTTAACCGTTCAGTAAATCCGCAGATAAAAAATCTCGTTAAATCGTTGTATTTAAGATTTCTATTTTATTTATGCTAATATTTACTTTATAAAAGCAATGTAAAAATATTATTTTCAACAGTCGAAATAGCAGTACAAAAAGGATATAAGTTTATGATTAAAGAATTTATTGTAAAAATGCGGGATGACAATGAGCAAAAGATTAATTCTCTTGAGAGTGAGATGAGCGAGCTTGTCAGAGATTTATCCTGTGCGGAACAGTTACTGGAAAAAATGTTGCGTGAAAAAAAATCGGATACTTATATCTTTTCACCCAGGGCAATGGATTTCCAGATTGATGAAAAAATCAGGACGAAACAGTCGGAAATCAGGGAATTAAAACAGAAAATTGAATATGTTCGTCATATGATGGAGGAAAGACTGAAAAACAGAGAAGAATATAATAAATTATTAACAGAATTAGAAGCACATGGTACCGAATATGCAGAACAAACTGCTATTATCGCGGATTCAGGTGAAAGTGGTAGCATAGCTACAGCTACTGCTGCGGAATCAACAGAGACATCAGTTTATGATTCAAATATTGAAATACAGATGAATCCTGGGTTGAAAACAGGTACGGATCTGGATTTGACTGCGCAAGATCGAACGGATTCTGAAACACTGCAAGATAATTCAAAAAATCCAAACCCATCGAATTCTTCAAATATGGAATCTTCAGAAATGGTAAATTCTTCAGAATCGAACTTTGAAACAGAAGAGCAAAATTCTGATTTGATTAAACTGAATAAAAGTCAATTGTTATCTTTTTTGCAGACAATTTACGCTAGCTCTGAAGCTTGTCTTGCTCTAATGAATGGAAATAAAAACAGATGTATGAATGAAATTAGAAAATTGATGAAGTCGATCAGTGACTTTAAAAAAGTGATTGAAATAGATGATGTTTAAGGGAAGGTTTTTGTGAAAAGTGGAGGAATGTTTCACGTGAAACATTTCTTGTGGAATAAAAAAGAAAAAGGTGCTATACTGAAAAAAACAGAAAAACAGTATATAATGTGAAGGGCAGAAAATATGGATTAATCTGTCTACAAAGGGGGAAAGATACATGGGGAGAACTATCGTGGTTGCCAACCAGAAGGGTGGAGTTGGAAAAACCACAACAACGATTAATCTATCCGCGGCTCTCGCCGAGACAGGCAGGAAAGTACTTGTAGTAGATATGGATCCGCAGGGCAATACCACGAGCGGTTTAGGTGTAGATAAGGAAAATATTGAAAAAACAGTATATGAACTATTATTAGGAGAAAATACGGCGGAAGAGTGCCTCCTCGAAAATATACTAGACAATTTGTCATTGCTTCCTTCTAATATCAATCTTTCAGGAGCAGAGATAGAACTGATTGGAGTCGAAGAAAAGGAGTATCTTTTAAAAAAAGCGCTTGACACGATCAAAGAAAAATATGAATTTATATTGATTGACTGTCCGCCGTCTCTGAATATGCTGACCATTAATTCTATGTGTGCCGGCGACACTGTACTGGTGCCAATTCAGTGTGAATATTACGCATTGGAAGGCTTAAGTCAGTTGATTCATACAATTGAACTGGTAAAAGAAAGACTGAATCCGCAGATTGAAATCGAGGGAGTCGTCTTTACCATGTATGATGCCCGAACAAATTTGTCACTGCAGGTTGTAGAAAATGTAAAAGAAAATTTAAATCAGAAAATTTATAAAAGCATCATTCCGAGAAATGTCAGACTGGCAGAAGCCCCCAGCTATGGCATGCCAGTTACAAAGTATGACACGAAATCAACAGGAGCGGAATCCTATCGGCTGCTGGCGGAAGAAGTAATACATAGGGGAGATGAAGAATGGCAGTAAAAAAAACAGGATTGGGAAAAGGCTTGGACTCTTTAATTCCGAAGCAGACTGTAAAAGAGTCTGTGACAGCCTCAGAAAAGCCAATAATCAAAAACGAAGAGCTGAAAATGAGGATTACCGAGATTGAGCCTAACAGAGACCAGCCCAGAAAGCAGTTTGACGAGGATTCATTAACTGAACTGGCAGATTCGATCCGTCAGTTTGGAGTCATACAGCCGCTGATTGTCCAGAAAAAAAACGGCCATTATGAGATCATTGCCGGAGAGCGCAGATGGCGTGCTGCAAAGCTGGCCGGATTGAAGGAAGTACCTGTCATTATACGTGAGTTTTCCAGACAGGAGTCTGTAGAAATATCACTGATAGAGAATATTCAGCGGGAAAATCTGAATCCTATAGAAGAAGCAATTGCTTATAAGAGATTACTCACAGAATTCGAACTGAAACAGGATGAAGTGGCGGAAAGAGTATCAAAAAGCAGGACCGCTATCACAAACTCACTTCGTCTGCTAAAGCTTGATGAACGTGTACAGCAGATGGTGATTGACGAAATGATCACCACAGGACATGCAAGACCACTGCTTGCAATCAGTGATAAAGAATTACAGTATAAGTACGCAATGAAGATCTTTGATGATAAAATGAGCGTACGTGAGACCGAACGTCTGGTGAAAAACTTGACAGAAAAAAAGAAAGAAGAAGAAAAGGAAGATCCTGCGCATCAGTATATTTTTCAGGATCTGGAAGATAAAATGAAGACACTGCTCGGTACAAAGGTTTCTATCCAGCATAAAAAGAATAATAAAGGAAAAATTGTAATTGACTATTATTCGAATGAAGAACTGGAGAGACTGATGGATTTATTCCGATCCATACAAAATTAGAAGGATTTGAGTTACATGTGGGGCACTGAGTGTCGGTGAGAAACATACAACAATACTTTACTATCCTTTTGCCGCTCCGGTCAATGAATAATATTCTGTCCATCCTTTGGACAGGATGTCACCTGATGAAGACTAAATTTCTGCTATTGACAGACGGTAACGGTCGGTCCTTAAACGTATGCTTATAGCGCATAGTACCGTTCAGTACTGAATATCGTTTAGTACTGAATACCATTCAGTACCGAAAGTTTCATAAGACTTCAGCAATTTGGCTTGCTGACTTGCGAAAATAATCAGAAGGAGGAACAGATAAGGGGAGATAATCATGGAAAGTAATATTTTAAATTCAATCGGAATTGATCCGGGGATACTGGTCATTGCCATGATGGGAATTTTGATACTGGTATTGCTCTACATGGTACATGTATCCATGAAAATGACAAGATTTATGAAGAGATACCGCATTTTTATGAAGGGAAAGGACGCGACATCTCTGGAAAAAGCTTTTTCACAGAAATTTCTGGAGGTAGATTCTCTGACAGAAATGAGCAGAGTCAATAACGACGAGATTCATCGAATCAAGGATATCCAGAAGCGCTCCGCAAACAAGATCGGTATTGTGAAATATGATGCTTTTCCCGACGTGGGGGGAAGATTGAGCTTTGCGCTTGCCATGCTTGATGAAAGCGATTCCGGATTTGTGCTGAATACAATTCACGGAAGAGATGGATGTTATACTTATATTAAGGAAATAGTAAAAGGGGAATCCTATATCGTCCTCGGCCCGGAAGAAAAAGAAGCCCTGCGCCAGGCGGTAACTTATTTTAGCGACATGAATGGAGGACAGTAAGATGTTAGACATCAAATTTGTAAGAGAAAATGCAGAAGTAGTAAAACAGAATATTCGCAATAAATTTCAGGATGAAAAGCTCCCGCTGGTGGACGAAGTACTCACCCTTGACCAGAAAAACCGCGACATTAAGCAGGAGGTCGAGGCACTTCGTGCTTCCCGCAATAAGATTTCAAAAGAAATCGGAAAGCTGATGGCGCAGGGGAAAAAGGAGGAGGCAGAAGAAGTCAAACGCCAGGTAACCGCAAATGCACAGCGCATTGAGGAATTAAGTGACGAAGAGAAAAAAGTAGAAGCACGCATCCGCGAAATCATGCTCATTATTCCGAACATCATTGATCCTTCCGTACCGATCGGCAAGGACGACAGCGAAAATGTAGAGCTGGAACGTTTTGGAGAGCCGTTTGTTCCGGATTTCGAGATTCCGTATCATACAGAAATTATGGAGAAACTGAACGGCATTGATATGGACGCTGCCGGCAGAGTGGCTGGAAATGGATTTTACTATCTGATGGGAGACATTGCGAGACTGCACTCCGCCGTGCTTTCCTACGCACGTGATTTTATGATCGACCGCGGTTTCACATACTGTATCCCGCCCTACATGATCCGCAGCAATGTGGTGACTGGTGTTATGAGCTTTGCTGAAATGGACGCGATGATGTATAAAATTGAAGGCGAAGATCTTTTCCTGATCGGAACGAGTGAACACTCCATGATCGGCAAATTTATCGATACCATCATTCCAGAGGAAGAGCTTCCGAAAACACTGACCAGCTATTCTCCCTGCTTCCGCAAGGAAAAAGGCGCTCATGGCATCGAAGAGAGAGGCGTATACCGTATCCATCAGTTTGAAAAGCAGGAAATGATCGTCGTCTGCAAGCCGGAAGACAGTATGATGTGGTATGATCGCCTGTGGAAAAATACGGTAGATTACTTCCGCACACTGGATATTCCAGTTCGCACACTGGAATGCTGCTCCGGAGATCTCGCCGACCTGAAGGTGAAATCTGTGGATGTGGAAGCCTGGTCCCCGCGCCAGAAGAAGTATTTTGAAGTCGGGAGCTGCTCGAACCTTGGAGATGCGCAGGCAAGACGTCTGAAGATCCGCGTAAATGGAAAGAATGGAAAATATCTGGCTCACACGCTGAACAATACCTGCGTGGCGCCGCCGAGAATGCTGATCGCGTTCCTGGAAAATAACCTGAACGCGGATGGTTCCGTGCGCATCCCGGAGGCATTGCGTCCCTATATGGGAGGTAAGGATCTGATTCCGGTGCCAGTTAAGGCAAAATAAGGGAGAACAAATGCATTCATATTTAAGAGCCATCGGGTTTGGTGCATTAAGCAAGGATGCAGAGGCAGAAAAATTTCTGGACGAAACCTTCTATGATTACACCAAACGTGAAATTGCCAGGGGCGAAAACAACACGGCATTCATACAGATGTGCAAAGAATACGCGCCGAATATGGGAATTATGATCTACGGGAATCTGGACGAAAACGGGTTCCACAGACAGCATTATTTCCCATATTTCACCGGTGCGCAGGTCTCTACAAAAGATGAACTGACCATAGAAAAACGAGTAGACGGCATCTCCTACGCCGGCGTCTGCGACGACGGCCGCGTAGGCGTTTCCATTATCTTCTATGTGCAGAATATCGCCCAGTACCAGCGGGAAACCTTTTTAGATTCCGTATTCAGAAAAAGTATGTCAGCCACTCTGTCTGGTCTTTCGACCGGAGGAATGATCCTTTTGCCGGTAAAAAAGGATATTGACCAGATCAGCCGCCAGCAGAAAAGTACAGCGAAGCGCAATCAGCTCCTTTCTGCAGCAAAAAACGGAGATGAAGAAGCAATTGAAAGCCTGACCATCGAAGATATGGACATGTATTCTATGATCTCACGCAGAATGTATACAGAGGATATTTACTCCATTGTAGATACCTTCTTTATGCCTTACGGCATCGAATGCGATCAGTATCAGATCATGGGCAATATTCGCTATTGCGAAAAAGTAGTCAATACCGCTACAGATGAAAAGGTATACCAGATGGGGATCGAGTGCAACGATCTCTGCTTTGACATCTGTATCAATGAAAAAGATCTTCTGGGAGAACCAGAGGTCGGACGGAGATTCAAAGGCAACATCTGGCTGCAGGGGCATGTTAATTTTGAATAAAAAATATTGTTAGCCTTGCATTCTGTTCATTATGAAAAAAGAATATTGCCTGCCCTGCATTTTGTTTGAGTATTAACCAAAAATAACCTGGCAGGCGATGAAAAACAGAGCAAGAGATCATCTGAAAAAAAGAAAAAAGTGAGCATGAGCATCGAAAATGGCTTATAGAGAAAATTTGAGCAATGAAAAATGCTTGTAATTTTCGGGCAGATATAGTATACTGGACAAGCGTTCGGGATCCCGGATTGGATGCAGGATGATCCATCTGATTTGAAAACGGGATTTATGATATGCAAGTCTCTGTAGCTCAGCAGGATAGAGCGTCCGCCTCCTAAGAACAGGGACGACATGAAGGCTGAGAGTAGTTTGAAAAAATGAGTTTGCAGTTCGAAATGGTTATGAAATAGACAAGAGTTCCATAAGAACGCAATCCTGAAAAATTTTGTTTACCATTGAACCGGTCGCCCCGTATTAGCTGCAGCTAAGAAAAAAGGGCGACCAGCTAATGAAAAAAAGACCGGAAATGGTGATTGGGTAATTTCAAAAAACCCTGTAAAATCAAGGAAAATTCGTATTATGTCTCTGTAGCTCAGTAGGATAGAGCGTCCGCCTCCTAAGAAGGTGGAGACCCTTTTACCAGCTGAAAAGTGGTTTTTTATGGACTTCAGTTCGAAAACGGTGCGGGAAGGCCTCCTTGCCGTACAGAACAGTGTCCACCTTTTCTAAAAAATGTGAATGCCGAATTGTACGGTTGAAGCGGCATAATCCTTTTTTAGAAGAAAAGATTTTAGAAAAAAAAGTTCTCCCGAAAGGGATTTCATAAGTGAAAAAATCCTTGTAAATCAAAGGTTTTTTCGCAAGTCTCTGTAGCTCAGCAGGATAGAGCGTTCGCCTCCTAAGCGAAAGGCCGTGGGTTCGAATCCCGCCAGGGACGCGTCATAAAAATGCGGAAGGGAAAAATTTTTTCGTTAGATGAGAACGAAGAAAGACCTCCGCATTTCTTTGTTTTCGGAAATTCATTCCTGAGTAAGCGTCAAATAAGACGTGTCTGGTAAGTTTTGAGATTCTTCCTATAATAGG
>JAJQFO010000086.1 GCA_021201095.1 Lachnospiraceae bacterium | reverse complement strand
AAGGAACGCTATCCTGATACGCTGGTTGGGTTTGAAACCGAAGGGCATTATGAGAATTTAGCAGACGACGCACGTATGTTGTTTTAGATTCTCCGCTCAAAGCTGCTGGATAAGCCACTGGAGAGCGGCGGCAGCGTAGAGGTCAGCGGGTTCCCATCCGGGCAGTGGGTTTACTACTCCAAAAAGCTCTGGAGCCAGGGAGAGAATGTTTATCTCTCCGGTGAACAGGAGGACGGTTCACATGCCACGGTGAAATACCTAAGTGGCAGGGACTATCTCCCCATCGACGCCACAATCCATATCGACGGCAGGGAGTTCCGCATTGACAGCGTAGACTACAACCGGGGAATGGTCAGCCTGCAGGATATGACGATGGCAAAAGAGGCACGGTATCCGATCTTCCGGAATGAGCCGATAGAGTATGTGCGCTCCCTCTACGAAGAGGAGGAGCCGCAATATGACTTTGCCACGGAGGAGACTGTATTTATAGCAATCCAACGCTCCATGTATGAGTACGACGATTTCTCTGGGGAGCAGATGGATGTAATTTATGCAGCTGCTGAACAAGGGCTGAACCTGAGACCCTTGCTGAATCCTGAGTTTTCTCCTGCACAGATGCAGTTGATTGCAGATGTAGAAGCAAGAATTGCTGCCGGAGAAAAGGTAGCGTATGATGGTGCGATGCTGCCGCTGTCTGGTCATGTAATGACACCAGAAGAGATCAACGCGGCGCGGAGGGAGTATCATCTGCCGCTGGATTTCTTTGAAAGCAACACGGAGGGACACGGCCAGGAACCGGAAACCGATGGCATTTCAGAGCAGGAAACAAATGAGCCGAAAATCGGAAGAACAAATGCAGGAGCATCTGGACGGACAGCACCGGCTTCCCCTAAACAGGAACGGATTAACTTCCATATCACAGATGATGACCTGGGTGCGGGCGGGCCTAAGACAAAGTTCCGAGCGAATATTGATGCAATACGGCTATTAAAGGAGCTGGAGGCGGAGGGGCGTCTGGCAACCGCCGAAGAGCAGGAAGTTCTTTCCCGTTTTGTCGGATGGGGCGGTATCCCGCAGGCATTTGACCCACAAAATGAATCTTGGGCGTCTGAATATGCTGAGGTGAGAGAACTGTTAACTCCGGAGGAATATCGGGAGGCACGGGCATCCACGCTGAATGCTTTCTATACTTCCCCGACTGTGATTAAGGCGATGTACGCGGCGCTGGAGAACATGGGGCTGCGTTCTGGCAATGTATTAGAGCCTTCGTGTGGTGTCGGCAACTTTATGGGGCTTGTTCCGGACAGCATGGACGGACTGAAAATGTACGGTGTGGAGTTGGACAGCATCTCCGGCAGGATTGCAGGGCAGTTATATCAGAAAAATAAGATTGCCGTGCAGGGCTTTGAGACGATGGATTTCCCAGAGAGTTTCTTCGATTGTACCATCGGTAACGTTCCCTTTGGCGAGTATAAGCTGGTTGACCCGAAGTATGATCGTCACAATTTTTTGATTCATGACTACTTTATAGCAAAAAGCCTTGACCTGGTGCGTCCGGGCGGCGTGGTGGCTGTCGTCACCTCATCCGGTACGATGGACAAACAGAATGAGTCCGTGCGCCGCTATCTGGCAAACCGGGCTGACCTGTTAGGTGCTATCCGCTTGCCGAACAATGCTTTTTTAAGGAACGCGAACACGGGCGTGGTGGCGGACATCCTGTTTTTCCAGAAGCGTGACCGTGCGGCTTTAGAAGAACCGGAATGGGTGCATCTTGGAAAGACACCGGAAGGCTATACGGTCAACTCTTACTTCGCACAGCATCCGGAGATGGTACTTGGAGAGTTTACAACGGAGAGCACCCAATACGGCAAGCAGGAAACGACAGTGAGACCGATTGATGGTGCTGTGCTTTCGGAGCAACTCAAAGAAGCAGTTTCCCATATCCATGGTACAATCACAGAGCCAGAACTGAACGATTCTGAACTGGATGATGTGGATACCTCTATCCCTGCAGACCCGGCGGTGAAGAATTTCAGCTTTGCCAACGTGGACGGTCATGTTTATTATCGGGAAAATTCCAAGATGAATCTGATGGAGCTGCCAAAAGCAACGACGGAGCGAATCCTGGGGATGATTGAAATCCGGGATACTACACAAAAGTTACTTTCCATGCAGATGGAGGATTGCAGTGATTTAGAACTGTCCGCGATGCAGGAGAAGCTGAACCGTCAGTATGATACTTTTACGGCGCAGTACGGGCTAATCAGCAACAACGCCAACCGCAGGGCATTTTCACAGGACAGCAGCTACTGCCTGCTGGCATCCCTGGAGCTGGTAGACGAGGATGGCAACCTGGAGCGGAAAGCCGATATTTTCACCAAACGGACAATCCGCAGGCCGATGCCGGTAACGAGTGTGGATACGGCATGCGAAGCACTGGCAGTGTCTATCGGGGAAAAGGCAAAGGTCGATGTGCCGTTTATGGCGCAGCTATCAGGTAAGACTGAGGAAGAGGTCACGGAGGAGCTGGCGGGCGTTATCTTCAAAAACCCGCTGACGGAGCAGTGGGAAACCTCTGACGAATATCTGTCTGGGAATGTACGTGAAAAACTCACTGTTGCAAGGGAGTTTGCGGCGAACCACCCGGAATATGTGATCAATGCGGATTATCTGGAACGGGTGCAGCCGAAGGATTTGGAGGCATCTGAAATCGAGGTGCGTCTCGGTGCCACCTGGATTAAACCGGAGTACATTCAGCAGTTCATGGAAGAAACCTTCCATACACCGTGGAGACTGGCTGGGGATGTGATTGCTGTCCATTATGCCGCTGTCAGCGGTGCATGGGAAATCACAGGAAAGACAAGGGACTATGGGAACCCGCTTGTGAATGGCACCTATGGAACAACGAGGGCAAATGCTTACCGGCTGCTTGAGGACGCGCTGAACCTGCGGGACACAAAGATTTATGATACCGTCCGTGACGAAGAGGGTAAGGAACACCGGGTAATCAATAAGAATGAGACGATGCTTGCACAACAGAAACAGGAGCTGATCAAGGCAGAGTTTAAGGAATGGATTTTCAGGGATATGGACAGGCGTGAGGATTTATGCCAGACCTATAACACCCTGTTCAACAGCATCCGTCCGCGTGAGTACGATGGCTCCCATATCCAGTTTGTTGGAATGACACCGGAAATCACGCTGATGCAGCACCAGAAAAATGCCGTAGCCCATATTCTTTATGGCAGAAACACCTTGTTAGCACACTGCGTCGGGGCTGGCAAGACCTTTCAGATGATCGCGGCTGGTATGGAAAGCAAGCGGCTTGGGCTTTCTCAGAAAAGCCTGTATGTGGTTCCAAACCATTTAACAGAGCAGTGGGGAAGCGACTTTTTGCGGCTCTATCCGGGAGCTAACGTGCTTGTGGCGACGAAGAAAGATTTTGAGCCTGCCAACCGGAAGAAGTTCTGCTCAAGGATTGCGACAGGCAATTATGACGCTATCATCATTGGCCACAGCCAGTTTGAGCGGATTCCTTTATCGAGGGAACGGCAGATCGCGGCGATTGAGAAACAGATTGACGACATAACAGATGCCATTGAAGATGCAAAAGGGGAAGAAGGCTCTCGTCTTACCGTCAAGCAGATGGAGAAAACGAGAAGAACACTGGAAGCAAGGCTGGAGCGGCTGAATAACCAGTCAAGAAAAGATGATGTAGTCACATTTGAACAACTCGGAGTGGACAGATTGTTTGTAGATGAGTCACATAACTATAAGAACCTTTTCCTGTACACTAAGATGAGGAATGTTGCTGGTATTTCACAGACGGATGCACAAAAAAGCTCAGATATGTTTATGAAGTGCCAGTACCTTGATGAGATTACGGGTGGCCGGGGCGTGACATTTGCTACCGGAACCCCGGTTTCAAACAGCATGGTAGAGCTTTATACGATCATGCGGTATTTACAATACGATACGCTTCAAAAGATGGGCTTAGGTCATTTCGATTCCTGGGCGGCATCCTTTGGGGAAACGGTGACAGCCATAGAGCTTGCACCAGAAGGAACGGGCTACCGTGCAAAAACGCGGTTCGCCCGTTTTTATAATCTTCCGGAATTGATCTCCCTGTTTAAAGAAAGCGCGGATGTACAGACAGCGGATATGCTGAACCTCCCTGTGCCGGAAGCGGAGTATGTCAATGTGGCATTAAAGCCGAGTGAAATTCAAAAGGAGATGGTCAGCGGTTTTGCAGACCGTGCGGAAAAGGTACGCGGCGGCAGTGTGGATTCCAGAGTTGACAATATGCTCAAGATTACCAACGACGGCAGAAAGTGCGCACTGGATCAGCGGCTCATCAACGACATGCTCCCGGACGACCCAAACAGTAAAGTGAACTGCTGCGTAGAGAACGCTTTCATGATCTGGAAAGATACGGCGGCAGACCGTTCGACCCAGCTTATTTTCTGCGACTTGTCTACGCCAAAAGCGGATGGAAGCTTTAATGTCTATGACGATGTGCGCGAAAAACTGGTGGAGAGAGGTATCCCAAAGGAAGAGATCGCCTTTATTCATGAAGCGGCGACGGAAACGAAAAAAGCGGAACTGTTTGCAAAGGTACGCTCCGGTCAGGTGCGTATTCTGCTCGGCTCTACCGCAAAACTCGGCGCAGGCACGAATATTCAGGACAGGCTCATTGCCCTGCACCATCTGGACTGTCCGTGGAAACCTTCTGACCTGGAACAGCAGGAAGGAAGAATTCTCCGTCAGGGCAACCAGAACAGCAAGGTAAAAATCTTCCGGTATGTCACCGAAGGGACATTCGATGCGTATATGTGGCAGCTTTTGGAAAATAAGCAAAAGTTCATTTCACAGATCATGACATCGAAATCACCTGTGCGCTCTGCGGAGGATGTAGATGATACGGCTCTTTCTTATGCAGAGATTAAGGCCCTTGCAACTGGCAATCCGTATATCAAGCAGAAGATGGACTTGGACATCCAGGTGAGCAAATTGAAACTTTTAAAGGCAAGCCATACAAGTCAGATCTATCGGCTGGAATCCGATATTGCCAAGCGGTATCCGATGGAGATTGCGGCTACAAAAGAGCGGATTGCGGGGCTGAAATCAGATTTGGCGGCGGCAAAACCGATTCTGGAACAGGACAAAGACCATTTCCAGATGGTAGTTGGAGGAAAAACTTATACCGACCGAAAGGAAGCGGGACTTGCGATTACAGCGGCCTGCGCCGGGTTGAAAGCAGTCAACACGTCCGGGCAGATCGGAGAGTACCAGGGCTTTGCCATGACAGCAAGCTTTGATTCCTTCAATCAGAAGTATATGCTGACTATCAAACGCCAGTGTAGCTATACGATTGAGGTGGGCAAAGATGCGCTCGGTAATATCCAACGTATCAATAATGCTCTTGTCGGCATTGAAAAGAAGCTGCCGGAAGCGGAGACAAAGCTGGAGACTTTGCAGAGCCAGCTGGCAACAGCAAAAGAGGAGGTAGCGAAGCCCTTCCCGCAGGCGGCAGAACTGGAGGAAAAGTCGGCACGGCTGGCTGAACTGAATGCTATGCTTAACATGGACAGCAAAGTAAGCAATGATGTGATTGGACTGGATGAGGAAGATCAATCTGGGCAAACGGAGGAGGCCATCGCGGATAAACCCCAGGCGGCTCCGACATATGCTGACAGGGCGAAAAACGCCGCTGTAACAGCTCAGCCGGTGGAAGGTGGTATATCCTTCCGCTTTGGAGCTGACCGAATGGAGGAACGACCGGGAGAAAAAACTTCCGTCCTCGCGCGTCTGCATGAGAAGCAGTCCCATCAGGCAGGGAGGACAAAACCGCAGCCGGCACAAAAGAGGTCGCACGGACAGGAAATATAACAACAAAAAGCATCGCTGATGGAAAGGATTCTGTTTTGCCCATCGGCGGTGCTTTTTTGAAGGGAGTGATTACATTGCTTGAGTTAATACCAATCTCGCTGCGCGAAGCAAATGCTTTTGTGCAGCAGTATCACAGGCACCACAATCCATCTGTCGGGCATAAGTTTTCCATCGGTGTATCTGATGGAGAAAAGCTGGTCGGCGTCGCTATCTGCGGCAGACCGGTCAGTCGCAGATTGGATGATGGGCATACGCTGGAAGTCAGCCGGGTCTGCACGGATGGAACAAAAAACGCTTGCAGCATCCTTTACGGGGCAGCATACCGTGCGGCAAAGGCGATGGGCTATCAGAGGGTCATCACTTACATTTTGGAGAGTGAGCCTGGGACATCGCTGAAAGCAGCCGGGTACCGCTGTGAGGGGCGCGCAGGAGGGCTTGAATGGAACGGAGAAAGAAAACCAAAAGACAGTAACCAGTACCCACACGAATATAAAACGCGGTGGGTGAAAGAAACGGAGGTAAAGCCTTATGGCATCAAATCGTGATGAAAAAATGAAGGAGATTACGGAACGGCTGGAACAGGGCGTACAAGAGATATTTACATCGGAACGGTACACAGAATATCTGAAGACGATGTCGCAGTTCCACAGTTACAGCTTTAACAACACGCTCCTGATCGCCATGCAGAAGCCGGACGCTACGCTTGTGTGTGGCTACCAGGCATGGCAGAAGAAATTTAACCGGCATGTAAAGCGAGGTGAAAAGGGTATCCAGATCATTTCCCCTGCGCCAATTCGGGAGAAGGAGGTGCAGGAGAAGGTCGATGAAAAGACCGGGGAACTGGTGCTGAGACCGGATGGACAGCCGGAGACGGAAGAGGTTGTCCATGTCATTCCGCGTTTCCGTGTGACGACGGTGTTTGATGTCAGCCAGACGGACGGCGAACCACTCCCGGATTTGGGCGTGGAAGAACTGACAGCGGATGTGGAGAATTACGAGAATTTTATGAGGGCGATTGAACAGGTTTCGCCCGTGCCGATCCGCTTTGATGATATTTCAGGCGGCGCGAAAGGATACTACAATCATGGCACCAAAGAGATCGTGATTCAGCGGGATATGAGCGAGAGCCAGACGCTAAAGACAGCAATCCATGAGACGGCTCATGCGATTCTCCACGACCGGGATATTATGCAGGCGCAGGGGATTCAGAAAGACCAGATGACAAGGGAATGTGAAGCGGAAAGTGTTGCATTTACGGTATGCCAGCACTTTGGCATTGACACATCGGATTACTCCTTCCCCTATATCGCCAGCTGGAGCAGCAGTAAGGAGATGAAGGAGCTTCGTTCTTCCATGGACACGATCAGGCACACTGCTGCGGATATGATTGACGGAATCACCGAAGCCGTCCAGAATTTGCAGAAGGAACAGGCACTATATACATCGATAGAACTTTTCGGAACGCTGGCTTTGCTTGATATTGGCCGTGTCGCAGATGAAGCTATTCCGAGTGGCTTGTATCGGTATGAGCTGCGGGGGTCAGATGATGATCCTGCCGTTCCAGTCACAATAGAAAACCATGTTGTTGTAAACCATGCAGCTACTGTGCTGACTGCATATCCGATTCCTATTCCGGAGCGTGGCTTCTTACGCCTGGGGGAAGAACTGAATTTTGGGCCTGAAGGGATGATAACTGTGCAGGATTACCGGCAGATCACAGCGGGGATTTCCTCTTTCGAGATGGGGCAGAGGATGCAGAATGCCGTTATCCGGGCGAATGAGGAACTCCTTTTCTCAGGGACTCAGGAGCAATATGGGATTTATCAGATCGATAGTCAGGGAAGAGGTAGAGACTATCTTTTTATGAACATGGATTTCGTACAGCGTCGCAACATGACAGTAAATGGAAGTGATTACAGGCTTGTTTATGGAGGAGTTTTGCAGCCGCAGGAGACTTTGGACACGTTATACGAGAAGTTCAATGTAGCGCGTCCGGATGATTTCACAGGGCATTCTCTTTCCGTCAGTGATGTGGTTGTGATGGCTGGTGACGGTGAAGCAAAAGCCTACTATGTGGACAGCATAGGATTCACGGAGCTGCCGGATTTTGTCCAGGAGAGAAGAACGCTGTGGGAACAGCAGTGGAGAGAAGTGACGGAGTTTACAGATTCCATAGAATTAGATGGTCATGACGGAACCTGGCATACTTCCAGTCAGATAGAACTGATGGGAGAGCCAATCTTTCTGATGGAGCATAATGAGTTTGGAAGTGATGTGGCCAAGGTTGCGGTAAATGCGAAAGGTGAGGTTGTGGCAGAAGATTTGTGGAACGGTTTTGATGAAGGCTTCCATGAAGCAGTGGCAGAATATTTCGCGGCAAAAGGTGTGACTTATGAAAGGCCGAAGCCGGATATAGAAGAGCCGGGATTATCTGAAACTGCAGAGTCAGAAACTGTGGAAAATTCAGAACCGGAGAACGGGAAGCCGAAAGAGATGGAAAGTCCAGAGAAGGAAGCGGTAGAAACGGCAGAAGCATCTGCGGTAAGTGCTGCGGAGCCTGAGAAGGCAGTGCGGGATGCGGTAACGCCGGTTTATATGCAGACACCAGCCTATGCGCGTGAGCATGGAGAGTTGGAACAGTACCGCCAGTCCAGAAACGAGAATATTGCCTGCAAAAATGCAATCGAGAAAGCTGTCTCTGAAAACTTCGACGGAATGCACTTAAATGCAGGCGCGGTAAAGCCGGTGCTTGAACAGTTTGGAGAGGAGCGTGTTGCGTATGTCCTTGCAACAACAATTCAGATAAAAGATTGGGACAGGCGTTTTTCCCCTTCAAACAGGGAGTGGGCGGCGTCTGTACCGATAGGGGAAGAAATCAGCCCATTCGGAAATGACCGACGGATTGACTGGACAGTGGAGAGCCATCCCGCCGTGCTGGACGGCTTTGTCAAAATGTTCCGAGGAGAGGTACAGGCGCGCGAAAAGGAGCAGGAGCTGACAGCAGACGAGATTACGAACTTCAAAGAAATCAGAAGGGAGTACTACCCTCACATGAGAACTGCGGAATATGTCTTTTCCTGCGAAGTACGGGGAGAGCCGGATGTCCTAACCTATGAGGTGTCCCAACATGACGATGGGGAGAGTTATTCGCTCCATACGAAGAACAACGATATTTGGAATCGTATGAGCCGAAAAGAACTGGAAAGGCTTGAATCTGTGGTGAGCCGCGAGGTGACATTTGCCGAATGGCAGAAAGAGATTGAGCAGGCAAAAACTGCGGCTGATCTGCGGGAAGTCAGCTATGGGATGATGGAGACAGAATATCTGAACCTTTCCGGCGAGCAAAGAGAGCGCTTGTATCAGATGATGGAAGAGAAAGAGAAAAGTTTTTCAGACAGCCAGATAGATGGTCAGAGTGCTGAACAGAGCGAAGAAACTGCGCCAACAAATGCATCGCAGGAGCAGAGTGTAAGCTGTGAAAACAGTGAAAACGGGAAAGTTGCGCCAGAGGAACAGCAGATAGACGCAATATCGCCCATCTCTGGCCGGACGGAACCAGAGGTTTCTCTGCATGGGCGGAGTATGGCTGATGTGGAAGAAACGATCCTGAGCTATGCACAGGCGGAGATTGATGCAATGGGGCTGCATGATGAGGTTCAACTGCACGGGGCAAGGGTGTACGGAAGCCGGAGCCGTGAGGGGTTATATACAGATGGTTCTGATCTGGATGTGGTGATTTCTTATTCCGGGAATATCCGTGAGGACGATTTTTTCAATGCACTTCACGAAGCTGGGCTTTCAATCGCTGGCATTCCGGTAGACATCAATCCAATATCAACGGAGACAACCGGAACGCTGGAAGAGTATCTTGCAGTTGCGGAACAGTACCTGGACGCAAAGGAAGCCCAGGCAGTAACAGATGCTGTACCACAAAAGAGTGGGACGGAAGAACAGAACGCGACGATCAGTTTCTATGTAGCGGAGTGCATGGAGTTCCCTGTCCTGGGGGAGTACTATGAGAATATCGGGAGTCTGCAGGAAGCAATCGCTCTTTATGAGCAGATTCCTGCGGAACGGATGAATGGCATAAAGGGAATCGGCTTCACCCTGACAGACGGAAGCATGTACGATGGAATGTCCTATGAGTTGATGTCCGTGGGGATTGTTGACCGCGACCTGGTGGAAGAGATTCCTCATTTCAAAGAAAGCCCGTTAGTGCAGAAGGCACTTGCTGAATTGGAAGAGGTCTACCGCTCTCCAAACAGGAAAGAGCAGTCAAGAGAGACGGAAGTGTCAGAGCCGATTGAGATACCGTCAGAGCCGTTAAGACCGGCAAAAGAAACAGGAGAAACGCTTGAAGCGCCATCTGAACCGCAAAGGCGGATGCAGGAAGATAAAAAATCAGAACAGAGGGAAAAGGCGGATGATGTTACTGTGGTTGGCGCGTCCGGAGGCCGTAGAGAATCTGTGCTACAGGCACTCCGAGACCGTCAGGCAAAACTCAAAGCAAAGGAACCGGAGAAAGCGAAACAGAAAACACAGAATCATAAGAAGGGAGACCAGGCATTATGACAAGGATTACTTTTGAGGAAGATGAGCTTATTGTGATTGCAATGTTCACAACAGGCGACCGTACAGGAACAATCGCAGGGATAGAAGAGATTCTTCCATATATTAAAGGCGACACAGAATTAGAGGAGATTGTGATTGGTACGGTGGAGAAGATGAAGCGGATGCCGGACAGGGAATTTGCCAAGCTTGATCTGGAAGCATATAAGCAGGAGCCGGAAGACGAATGAATGTCAATCAGTTTGCTGTCTACCAGGTAAAGATGGGCGCAGAGTTCCGGCCTCTGCGTTTCCGTCCTTACGCGGAGCTACTGGAGAAACATTTGCAGGTTGATGTCAGCAACTACGAGCAGGTATGTCTGTCGCAGATGGCACCGGGAGATTCGGCTCAGACAATCCGGGAACGGCTTGAGAAGAAGATGCCGAAGTCGTCCAAAGGACACAGCCTCAGCGTCAGTGATGTGATTGTGATAAATCAGGCGGGAGTTATTTCCGCCTATTATGTGGACAAGGACAGGCTGGTAGCTCTTGCTGGTTTTCTCCGTTTGAATTCCTCCGGCACACTGGTCTCAATGGAGACGACAGGATTTAAGATTGATGGGAAGCCGGGAACCTGGCTTGCCTGTGATGATACCATAGTGGATGGGCGGCAGTTCTTCCTGATGCAGAATGAACAGATGAAAAATTCCGCTACCTGTACCATCGTAAATGAATCCGGAAAGGTAGTTGTGAGTGATGCCAGCCGATTTGATGAGGCCGTAGTTCGGCAGATCAGAGAATTCCTTCATCCGGTAGTAGTGGCACAACAGCCTCCACCGGCGCGTCCTCCGATGGAGAACTGGCAGAAGTTTTATGAAAACGGTGAGTACCTCCGGAGTGTGGAAAGCTCAGAGGAACAGAATTATTCTTTTGTGGATGGAAGCAGAAACAACCAGAAACAGCCGAAGCAGAAAAAGAGTAAACGCGAGTCTGTCTTAAAAAAACTGCATGATAAGCAGGCGGCGATTGCCCTGCGGAGCGGCAAAGCAGTGCCGCAGGCAATGATGGATCAGGAAGCGCAGCGTAACCGTAAATGAAAAGGGAGAAGTCTCATGGCATCAATGGTGCCTGGGACTTCTCTTTTTTGTCAGGTGACGAGTCTTGAATTGAGGCACCCGCCTTTGAGCAAAGGAACCACAGACTTTGTACTCAAAAAAATTTACAAATAAGCAGCCCCGCGAATCTTGATTGGCAGTGTGATTTATGGTATGATTTTGTTGAGCATAAGGGATGTATCCCTGCCGGCTGATCGGCAGCATATGATACTGACATAATGGATAGAATAGAGGTGAGTGCCGATGGGGAAACCAGATACCGCTACGAGGGAATACATTAATGATTCCTATGTATTTGCGGATGTTTTCAACTATTTTATTTATGGCGGTCGCAAGGTTGTGAATCCGCAGAATCTTGAGAAGCTGGACGCTTCAACACTCCTCACTGTTTTTGGAAAAAACGGAGATGAGGAAACCATTCAGAGATACAGGGACGCGCTTAAAAAAGCGGCACTGATGGTGGACGATGAAGCAGCGTATATTGTTCTGGGAATTGAAGCCCAGACCCGCGTCGATTATGGAATGCCAATCCGGACATTCTTGTATGATGCACTGCAGTATGATAGCCAGGCCAGAGAATTAAAGGCCGCGCATAAAAACGCTGGAGATAAACACAGTGAAGCCGAGTTCGTTTCCGGGCTCTATAAGGAAGACAGGATTTTACCTGTGATTACTGTTGTAGTGCATTTTGGCGCTAAACCCTGGGACGGAGCTACTCGCCTGAGTGATCTGTATAACTGCAGTCACAAAGAGTTAATGGCTTATGCTCCGGATTACAAGATGAACCTAATCGACCCGGCGGGAATGACGGATGAAGATTTTGAAAAGTTTTCAACAAGCCTTGGAAAAGTTCTGAAGTTCATGAAACTGTCAAACAGCCGGAAAGAAATGAAAAAGCTGATGGAAACAGACAAGGCATACAAAAGTATAGACAGAAATGCGGCCAGAGTGCTGCGTGAGTGTGCGAATATTTCGCTTGATCTCGACTCTAATCAGGAGGTGATTGACGTGTGCAAAGCATGGAGTGATGCTCAGAACGATGCGGCGGTTAAAGCCGTAATCAAGGCTTTCCGGGGAATGAATATGCCAGATAGCGATATAGTCGAGAAGATTATGGAGCAGTTTCAATTGAGTAAGGAAGATGCAGAAGCATATTTGGCTAAAAAAAGCGCCTGATCTCGGAAATTGAAAAGTCCGGACGGTCATTATCACACTGCAAATAAGCAGTGAAGATAGTGACTGTCCGGGCTTCTTTTTATGTTAAGAAATTTTTGTGGTCGGGTAAGATCTTCCTTTCACTGGTGTTGCAACCAAAATGTTTCCTGAAATTTTGGACATATCATTCAACCTCATAATCCTCGCTGTCGTCGGCTTCGCCCGTGGTGCAGGTGAAGCACATATTTGTTCCTGTCACAGCACTGCCCGCCGCCCAGATCGGAGCGCCGCAAATGATGCACTTCGCACCGTTCTTCTTGGCTGCGAGTGTGGATTGCAGGGCGCGGATCAGTTCCTCACGGTTTACATCTTTGTTGGCTTTGGCTGTCATGTCTGCAAATTTTTTGATTGAAATTGATTGCATCATGGTTCGGGTCCTCCTTTATGTCTTTGGCTGCTGCAGATAGTATACCGCTGAAAACAGCGGATAGCAACAATGAAATTGTGGCTGATGAAGAACACTCAGCGTTATGAGATCTCATGCGGTTTGGTGCGTTCACTTTCCTTCGCCTGCGGCGCATCAAGAATCGCATCCACGTTAGCGCAAACGGTTTTCAGTTCTTTTGCGTAATCCTTGAAGTATTGGTAGGTTTCCTGCTGCGCTTTCCTGCGGATAGTCAGGCTCTCCTTCTCTTGCTGTAAAGATTTCATAGAAGGAATCTTACCGTCAGGGGAATGCTCTTTCAAAAACTTCACAGCAGATTCGTAAAGGGCTATCTCGGAAGAATGCTCCTGGCGGAACTTCTTTTTGTTCTTTGCTTTCAGCATCTCACCATAAGTTTTTTTATTGGAGAGGTACTGCCCGGTGTAATGAATCTTTTCGTTGACTGCTTTCAGTTTGTCCTCTGTTGCCCGGAGTGTTTTGCGTGCTTCATTGCGTTTACCAACAATCTCTTCGTATGAGGCGCGGAGATCTTCCCTGGAATCATAACCTTGTTCCTGAACATAGGCAACGGTCTGTGCCATCTGTTTCAGGTTGGAGAGTTTGACCTTCTGCATATAGGCGCGGCTCTGCTGGGCTTTGACATTGTTCTGCAGGTCAACGACGAGATGGAGGTCAGACTTCACAAAGAAGATGGCTGCATAGTCGGGCAAAGGTTCTACGAAGATGGAGGAGGATGTCGGTTCAGCATTAGAATCCGTTCGGGCATTCTGCGCAGTCCCCTGCTGGACTTCCAAATGTTCGGGAGGTTCGCCAGTGGCACGGCTTTGCATTGCGAGAAGATTTTCTTCAAACAGCTTCATCAGATGTTCTTTTCCGTAGTCTGTCCCCAGGACGCGCTCTGTCATATTTTTATTCCGCTCCGGATGGAGATAGGAGTAACGGACATTTTTGTCCGTAACTCGGATGGAATAGTTTTCCCATAAAACTTTCTGAAATTCTTCAAACGAGGTTGCGGTGCGTGAAACATCAGCAATCGCGTCACGAAGAAATTGCTTTTGTGTCTGGAAACGAGTCTTCGCAGGGGTAAGCCCGAAGGCAACGACTTCCTCATTCGTTTTATCAAGAGCTTCCTGTCCGCGTTTCTGCGCCCAATACTCGCGCTCTGTGATCTTATTTTCCGAAGGGGTCAGCAGGTCAACCTGATGGAGGCCTTCCCTGTTACAGATTTCCATGAGCGACTTCTGCAGATAGGTCAGCAGGCTTCTTGTCTGGTGATGCTTGTATCCGGCGCGGCTGTCACAAGGCCGCTCCATAAAATCCTGCGGTTCTACATCTAACTTGCGCAGGCTGTTGATCACGATATGAACATGGATGTTGCCGCTGCTGTTGTGTCCGTCTGTGTGGGTGCAGATAATCGCCTGATGGCCGGGAAAGTTTTTCTGTGCATACTCCATTCCGATTGCCTGTGCGCGTTCTGCTGTCAGTCCACACTCATCCTGATCGTGCGGGTCAAAGCTGATGATGTAATGATGAGCTTTGATCTCGCCGGGGGTCTGGTTCTTATGGTATTGCTCATTCAACTCCCTGCATTCCTCCGCATAAGTGAAGGGATTGCAGTTCATCCCATCGAGGAGATAGCTTTGTCTACGCACCATCTTTCCTTTCTCATCGAGGACAGGCTTCATGGTGTAGCCGTCATGCTCAAACAGAAGATAAAACAGTGCATCATTGTAGTTGGAGTTTTTACTTGTAGTGTGTTTTAAGATTGCCATGTACTTCATTCACCATCCTTGTCACATCCACCTGGATTTGAAGAACCGCGTCCAGTGCTTTTTCTAATTCCGCAGTGACCGCCTGGGAACGCAGACCGCCCGTGTTAAAGTATTTGGCGATCTGGTTGATGTTGTTTGAGATGTTACTGAGCAGCCAGCTGATCCGCTTCATCTCTTCCCGAAGCTCCGGAAACTCCGCTGTGATTTTGTGTGTGACGGTGATCTTCCCGCCGAGAAGAGATTTGCGGATATACTCCGAACGGGACAGCCCGGCCGCTTCCGCGTTTTTATTGACCAGCTCCAGTTCCACGTCCGTAAGACGGACGGTGATGATGTGCTGGTGGGTCAGATCATTTTCTTTTTTGGGTCTTGCCATATCTGTTTTCTCCTTTAACGTTTTTTCAATTTGCCGCAGGCAGCAATCACGGGAACCGTGACCGGGGCTGTGAAACACAGCACCGCTGCGACCATTTTAATGGGAGCCAAATAGCACAATTCTCTGATTGTGCGTCAGCCGAGGGCATGGGAAACCGGAATTCCCATCAAGGACGCCCGTAATCGGGAACCACGACAGTGGTTTCTGTATTACAGGGCGTATCTTGCTTTTATGATTACTCCCCTCAATAACCTGTGGTTTCAGACCCCCATAGGACAAGCTACCGAAAAAATTTTTTGAGAAATTTGAAAATACAGCTTGTCGGGAGGCACTTTAAACCACAGGTTAGTGAAGGGGCGTGAGAAAAAAAGAAGGATTCGATAAAAACAAAAAAGGAGATGATCGACTTATGGCAGAACTGAAGAAAAGGAATTCTATGGCGGACACTTTGCGGGGGATGGCGCAGACAGACCCCAGGACAGTTGACCGGGAGACGCTGGTGGACATCCGGGATGTGAAAATCCACACGGAGCTGAGCGACCGGGAGCGGATGCTGGATTTTATCCAACAGATAAAAAATCCGTACTGCTACCTGGATAACGGTGTTGTGGTGAAGATCAGCTTTGAAGGGACACGGAGCATGGAGGAATCTATCAGCCACTATATTCGAACGATGGAAGGGTAGCAAGCAAAATTTAACACGTTAATTCGTGAAAGCACTGGACAGGGACGGCTGATTGTGGTATGATTGTCGCTGGGTAAGAAAATAAAAATCAAATTAGAACTCAGTGAGCCTTTCATCTCTCTGGCTGTTCCGCATCCGAGTATGCGAAGTCAAGGAGGTGGAGGGCTTTTGTTGTCTTCAGCAAAAAATCCAGTTAAGAAAAAATACAGAACCGGCCTTTATTACCGTCTCTCCAAGGAGGACGGGGACAAGGTGGAAAGCGACAGCATCAGCAACCAGAGGATGATGATCCGCGATTATATCCGTGGGCGGGAAGAATTCTGCGTGGTCGACGAGTATATTGACGACGGTTATTCCGGTGCGAGCTTTGACCGTCCTGCGTTCCAGAGGCTCTATGAAGATTTAAAGAGTGGAGCCGTGAACTGCATTATTGTCAAAGATCTCTCGCGTTTTGGCCGTAATTATATTGATGTCGGCAGATACCTGGAGCATATCTTCCCGGAGATGGGCGTCCGGCTGATCGCGATCAATGATAATTACGACGGGGAAAGTGAGCGGCGCAACAGCGACGCGATCACAGTCCCAATCAAGAACCTCATGAATGATGTCTACTGCAGGGAGATGTCCGTGAAGATCAAGACCCTGTTGGAGGCGAAGAGGAAGCGCGGGGATTGTGTCAGCAATTATGCGCCATACGGCTACCGGAAAAATCCAAGGAACCGGGCGAAGCTTATGATTGATGAAGCTGCGGCTGAGAATGTGAGGAACATTTTCACATGGAAGCTCGAAGGGATGAGTGACCAGGGGATCGCGGACAGGTTGAACCGTCTGGGTATCCCGTCACCTTTGGAGTACCGGATTAAAAGTGGCCAGGGCATCTCAGAAAATTTTAAGCAGCGGGAACAGGCGATCTGGTCGTCAAAGGCGGTGTTCAGAATCCTGCATAATGAAATTTATACGGGGACGCTGGTGCAGGGAAAGCGGAAGAAGCTCGATTACCGCTCTAAGGAGATTGCCCGGATGCCGGAGGATTCCTGGGTGCGTGTGGAGAATACACATGAAGCGGTCATTGACCGTGAGCAGTTTGAATTGGTGCAGCGGCTCGTAGAGAAGGACACGCGGATTGCACCGGGGAAAGACAAGGTTTCCCTGTTCTCCGGATATGTAGTCTGTGGAGACTGCGGCGCGAAAATGGTGCTGCGCACATCCGGTTCCAAAACGAGAAAGTACCAGTACTTTATCTGTAATACCTATAAGAAAGACCGGAGCTGTACCACGCATAACATCAGCTATGAAAAGCTGTACGATGTTGTTTTAAAAGCAGTGCAGCATCAGGTGGAACTGGCCGTACATATTTCGCAGCTGATGGAGACGATGGACTCTGCATCACTCAACCGGAAGCAGATGATGCAGCTGGAGGCAAGGATGGCGGAGCTGACAGAAGAAGTGTCGCGTTTCGAAAAGATACGGAAAAATCTGTATGAAGATTATGCAGAGGGTATCCTGAGCCGGGAAGATTATATGGAATACATGGAACTGTACAGCCGGAAAATCAACGAACGGCATGACGCAATGAAGGAAGTGGCCAGAGAAAAGTCCACCCTCCTTCATGAAGATATGGAAAGCGAGTGGGTCACGGCTTTTAAGAAGCATAAAAACATCGCTGAACTGACAAGGCCGGTGCTGGTGGAGCTGGTGAAAGAGATTCGCGTCTTTGATAACGGCAGTATCCAGATCACGTTCCAGTATCAGGACAGTATCCTGGAGATGCTGGATAATTTCTCAGAGTGTCTGTCGGTAGAAGAAATTGGAAATGAAAAATCAGCGGAAGGGAGTGTGGCAGATGGCGATTAAAGTTGAAGTACTGCAGCTTGGAAACTCTGCACCGAAGCTTGCCGGGGAAAAAGACGGATTGTACCGGACGGCGGTTTATATCTCCGCTACAAGCTGGGCGGAAGATGTGACAGACGCAGCCGCAGTCCTTTCCAGGCAGTCGGAGCAATGCAGGGCATACCTGAAAGAGCATAAGGAATTGAAAAAGGTGGAGACCTACGCGGACCGCAACAGCGTCCGGGACTGCAGGCGGGAGTGGCTCCGGC
Organism: Lachnospiraceae bacterium; assembly: GCA_021201095.1. Taxonomy (GTDB): domain Bacteria; phylum Bacillota; class Clostridia; order Lachnospirales; family Lachnospiraceae; genus Choladousia. Next base: position 13,410 of record JAJQFO010000086.1, on the reverse strand, counting down.
TTCTGGACGATGCGGAGTGCAGGAAATTCGATACCGTCCTGACCACTTCTATCCGTTATGTATCGGAATCCTTCAGCCCGGCCTGTGTGGATATTGGAAGATTCTTTTATCCGGCAGGAATCCGGTTCATTGCAGTTGAGGATGGCTTTGACAGCAGCAAGGATGATATGCAGGACTATCTGGAACGGTGTGCGAGTATGCAGTCCTGTTATATCGGAAACAAATGGATGGCAGAGGGGTTTGCGAAGCAAAAGATTTATAAAGCGGCAGTCCCCTACGGATACCGGTATGTGGCAGATGGAAATCCGCAGATTGTCATTGACCCGGAGACTGCGCCGTATGTTGTGAAGCTGTTCGAAATGGCAGTCAAAAAAACACCTGTCATGGATATGGTACGCTACATGAATGACTGTAAGGCTCCGACGCCGAGACAGCGGCGCGGACAGCTTTATGGCGAAAAGGTGACGGGAAGCCCTTACTGGAAACACGCCGTCGTGAAGAACATTTTGAAGAATCCCTGCTATGTGGGGGATTATGTGATTGGACGGACGAGGGAGATTCGGATTGATGGTGTGCAGATGGAATATGAAAAGCTTCCGCCTGAAAAATGGAAGGTAATCCGGAATTACCATGAGCCGATCATCAGCAGGGAAATCTATCAGCAGTCAATGGATATTCTGGAAGCGCGGAGTTTTACACAGACATGTAAAAACCGCAACTATCAGAATCCTTACCGGAATGTATTTGTCTGCGGCTGCTGTGGGACGTTGATGACCTGTAACGTGGCTGGTGTCAAAAACGGAAAAGATTACGCCCGTATTTTCTGCGACTCAGGGCGGTATCAGAAAGACGGAGGCTGTGAGACTTATGATGTCAGGCAGGATGATGTCATTGTCAAAATGAAGGAAGCATTCGCGGCAGAAATCAGACTGGCGAAACATCTTTGTGAATCCCTTCCAGCTGTCAGAGAAAGTAAAGCCTATCAGGATGCGCTCCTCCACTTCGACCAGGAAAAACTCCGTGTCCAGTCAGAGATTGAAATGGCTGTAGAGGATGGGGACGAAGCTGAGACGCTGTATAGGGAATTGAAACAGGTAATGGCTGAGAAGGCGCAGTTTGAAAATCTGTTCAGCACGGACAATCTCTGGCTTCAACGGTTTGCAGTTATGGATTCGGATGTTCTGCCAGAGTTTGACCGGAAGATGGTGAAGGCGTCGTTCCAAAAAGTGGAAGTTTTCCGGGATGGACATATCCTGCCGCACTTTGCGGAAGAGGGCGCGAGAGAAATGTTGAAGAAATATTGGATGGAGATGCAGGAAGAAGGGGGAATGCCTTTATGGGAAGAAGAAACCGTGCAGTAAAATCAACGCAGGCGGTAAAGGCGCGGAGGATTGACCAGGAGTGGCGCACAGGGATTTATGCGAGATTATCCTGTGAGAATAATAATCTCGAAGACGACCGCTCTCTGGTAAACCAGGTAGAGTATGACCGGGAATATATTAACCGACACCCGACCATGAAGCTGGTGGATGAGTATGTAGACAACGGACATACCGGGACAAATTTTGAGCGTCCGGAGTTCATGCGGCTGATGGAGGATTTGAAATCCGGGCGGGTCAACTGCATTGTCGTGAAAGACCTTTCAAGATTTGGCCGTAATTATCTGGAGACCGGCTATTATCTGGAAAAGATTTTCCCGTATTTGAATATCCGCTTCATCGCGATCAACGACCATTATGACAGCATGGACGCCGCGACAAGGGACAATCTGGTGGTGCCGATCAAAAATCTGGTCAACGAAATGTATTCCAGGGACATCTCACGCAAGATCACCTCCACGATGCGGATGAAAGAAAAGAAGGGGGAAATCTGGTACGGTGCTGCCCCGTATGGTTATTTGAGGGATGAGCAGGCTCCCTTCCATATGGTGGTGGATGATGATACGGCTCCTTATGTGAAGCTGATGTTTACCTGGGCGTTGCAGGATATGAGCTATGGGGAGATTGCTTTCCGCTTAAATGAGATTGGCGCGGAAACGCCTTTGCAACGGATGGATCGGCTTGGCTCCCTCCGTGCAGATACGAAAAGGAATAAAGACCATTGGGGTGCGACAACAGTGAAGGGTATCCTGAACAGTCCAGTTTATATTGGAGACACGTTTTATAATCGCACCCGCCAGTCTGTGATTGAAGGGATAAAAGGGCACCGGACGGCACGGGAGGACTGGTTTGTGATACCGGATACCCACGAAGCCCTTGTGAGCAGGGAGAATTTCAGCCGCCTGACGGAAATCCTGGCAAAAAGAAAACAGAAGCAGATCGATAAACAGGAAAAGACAAGCGGACTCCGTGCAGAGACACCGGATGTGTTGAATGGCCTGTTTTATTGTTCTGATTGTGGTCAGCGGATGTACTACTGCCGCGACATCCGGAAGGGAGAAGTCAGGCGGTGTGATTATTACTGCAGCGGTTTCCGCTATGGGCGGGAACAGAGCCATTGTAAAAAGATTGAGTTTCCGGACAGGCTGATCCGCACACTGGTCTTAGACCAGATACGGCTGCAGGTGCAGGCGGCCTGCCGGGTGTTTGAGCTTTCTAAGGAAATGAAGAAAACCGATGTCAGCAGAAAGACGCGGGAGAAGCTGGAAGCGAAAATCGCGGATTTGAACCAGAAGCTCCTTGTCCTGTCTACGAAACGGCACCGGCTCTATGAAGATTTTGCGGATGGTGTTTTAACCGAAGAGGATTACCGCGACTTTAAAGCAAGGTATGATAGTCAGTTTCATCAGCGGACGGATGAATTGATGGAAGCAGAAAAGGAACTGGAAGCGGTGAAGCAGACCATTCAGCCGGAACCGGAATGGACGGAGCTTGTGGAGAAGATCGGCAAGACGGGAAAGCTTACCTATGAGATCGCCCATGAGATGGTCAGCCGTGTAGAGATCGGTTCGGATATGGTCCTGCGCGTGACCTTCCGTCATAAGGACTGGATGCAGGAACTGGCAGAGATGGAGGCAAGACTTTTATGATTGGATTATACATACGGCTATCGCTGGCTGATGAGGACATCAGCAGCGAGAAAGAGGAAAGCAACAGCATCGTAAACCAGAGGGAGATGCTTTATGATGTGGTAAAGGAGCATCCGGAATTTGCCGGGGAAGAGGTTGAAGAATTTGTAGACGACGGTTACAGCGGCATGAATTTTGACCGCCCCGCGTTCCAGAGAATGATGATGCTTATCCGCCAGAGACAAATATCGGTTGTAATCGTTAAAGATTTCTCGCGCTTTGGCCGTGATTATGTGGAAGTTGGGGACTATATGGAGCGGGTATTCCCGTTCCTGGGTGTCCGGTTCATCGCAGTGACAGACGGATATGACAGCGTGGCGCATCAGATCGGGGATGATAAAGACCTTGAGATCATCATCAAGAACATCGTCAACAGCTATTACAGCCGTGATCTATCTGAAAAAATCCGCTCTACAGTCCGTGCGAAACGCCGCAGGGGTGAGTATGTATACAGCGGCAGGGCTTTTGGATATCTGGAAGACCCGGACAACCCGGCACAGATCGTGATTGACCCAGAGGCAGGAAAATATGTCCGCACAATCTTTGAGCTGGCGCTTGACGGAAGGGATACGAGGATGATCGCACAGAAGCTGAATGACCAGGAGATACCTACGCCCAATACATACAATGAAACCCACCGGATCAAGGGCAAGTGGGGACGACGGCTTAAGAGTGAGCATATTTTCTGGGACTCACAGAAGGTGGTGAGGATACTTTCTGACCCGGTGTATGCTGGCGCTTATGTATCCGCAAAGCATGAACGGGTAGTCGCAGGCAAAAAGAAAGTGCGCTCCGTCACACCAGATGAGCAGATTTGGATTTATGATCACCATGAAGCAATCGTGACGATGGACGAATTTGAAAAGGCGCAGGAGGTGTTTCACATCAAAGCACACAATCCTGTCCTTCCCTATAAAAGACATCCCCTGAAAGGAAAAATCGTCTGCGGAAACTGCAACTATACAATGCTATATAATGAACGTAAGGTGATCGACTGCTTCTATATCTGCCCTTGCATTTATAAGACGAATGTAAATTTCGGGTGCAGCAAAGACCGCATTGAAGAAGAAATGATTAACCACTTTGTGTTTCGGCAGATGAAGCTCTGGTTCCTGGTTCTGCACCAGATTGACGGAAAGCTGAAAGAGGAAGAAACCAAACGCTTCGAGCAGATGCAGGAGACAGCGAAGGAAGTCAGCCGGATTCAGAAAATACTGAACAGTCTGCAGAATAAGAAGGTTTCCCTCTATGAAGATTACAGCGAAGGAAAGCTGGACAGGGAGCCTTTCATCTCCAAGCGGGATGTGCTGGCGGCGGAGATTGAGAAGGTCAAGACGCAGGTCAATGAACTGCACAAGCAGGAAAGCGCGATCCGCAACGGAAAGCGCAAGAGGAAAGGCGAATTTGAAGACCTGATTCAGCGGATAGACATTTTTCAGAATGAGATCATCCTCACCCGGACTATGACGGAGGCATTTCTCGATAAGGTGATCGTGTACGACAGGTTCCACTTTGAAATCCGCTGGGCATGGCAGGATTTGATCGCAGATATGGGGCTTTCAGATGAAGCTTTCGAAGAACTGCAGGAGGAAAAAGCCAAGGAAGCCCAAAAAGCCATAGACGAGAATGAAGCGGGTGGCGTGATAAACGGTGCTGAAAATGGAAGTGCTGCTGATGGCATGGAAGAGTGCCAGGAGCAGAAGAAAGCGAGGAATTGATATGGCAGTGTTGAAAATATGTTTGAAGAGTCTGGGGAAGCTTATGCTGCTTCCCATACTGGTTGTTACCATCATGCTGAAATGGGTTGGTACATTTGTGGTGTTCTGTTCGGCATGGATTTTCAGAATCCTGGCGATGATACTCTTCCTGACAGCTGTATTGAGCGGCATGATGGGGCTGGAGGAATGGCCTGCCGTTTGGAAAATGTTGGCCGGCACCTTTGTGGTCTTTATGATTCCGTGCGTTGGAGAAGCACTGGTGGCCGTGACGAAGATCGCCAGCGGCGCGTTAGCTGCGTTTATGGTCTCATAGAGTTGGCAGATACAAAGTGAGTGCGGTGATTCGCTGACAAGAGATTTAGAATACAAAAATACCTCGGAGACAAATATCGCCTTCGGGGTAATTTTTTACAGTATTTTAATTTTGAAAACAGAACAGTAGAAAACAAAAAATATCAAAACAGATATGAAAACAATGTTGAGGTAAATCATAATTACAGAAACATTTTTGAAAACTGCGCTTGATTTTTGCCAACAAAGTTGGTACAATTAAAAACAGTTGGGATTAAGCTGATATAATTTTGAGAATAAGGAGTTTCATATATGCAAACTGAAGAGTTATTACAGTTAATAAACAAGGTTCAGCATTTTAAATGCGAGTTTCAGACTATAGAAGTCAAAGCGGCGGAAATGGGGTGCCCTACCCGATTGTATGACAGCCTTTCCAGTTTTTCAAACCAGGACGAGGGTGGTATTATTATATTTGGCTTAGACGAAAGAAAAGCGTTCGAGGCAGTTGGAGTTTATGATATACAAGACTTACAGCATAAGGTTGCGGAGCAATGCAAGCAGATGGAGCCAGAAGTGCGTCCGCTTTTTACGGTAGCTGAATTACAAGGGCGATTTGTTGTGTCAGCGGAAATCCCAAGTGTTGAAGCGGATTTAAGACCAGTATATTACAAGGGCGCTGGCAGACAAAGAGGGTCTTATGTTCGAGTAGGTGAATCGGATGAACTGATGAATGACTACGAGATCTATAGCTATGATGCATTCCGTCGAAGAATAAGAGATGACATTCGGATAGTTGCAGGGGCTAAAGTGAATCAACTACGTGAGGAAGACTTGAAGAAATATTTAAAAGAACTGAAAGAAACTAGCGCAAATCTTTCAAATAGTTCAACAGATGATGAGATTATGGAATTGATGGGAATTACCTGCGATGGAAATCCTACAATGGCAGCAGTTCTCGCTTTTGGAAAATATCCGCAGGCGTATTTTCCGATGTTGGGCGTAACTGCGGTTGTCATTCCAGGAACAAAAATTGGAGATACAGGTGCGGACGACGAGCGTTTTATAGCAAATCAGAGAATTAATGGTACGATTGGTGAAATGCTTGATGGAGCTGTTGAATTTGTAAGGAGAAACAGCAGAGTAAAAACAGTGATTGATGAGAATGGTAAAAGAAAGGATAAACCTGAGTTCCCAATAAAAGCAGTCCGGGAGGTGATACTTAACGCACTTTTACACCGAGATTATAGTATTCATACAGAGGGGTCACCTGTCACAATTTGTATGTTTTCTGATAGAATGGAAGTGACAAGCAAGGGAGGTTTATATGGAAGAATATCTGTGAAACAGTTGGGTAAAGTTCATGCTGAAATAAGAAATACCACTCTGGCAGGCATTTTGGAGATCATGCATGTATCTGAAAATCGTTATTCGGGAATTCCTACTATTTTTAATGAGATGGAAGCAGCCGGTTTACCAGCGCCGGAATTTCTGGCGAGGGGTGGAGAGTTTAAGGTTATATTACGAAATAATATTGAACGAGAAGTTAGCGTAGAAAATATGGAAACGGAGAGTATTGAAACAAAGAAAAATAATCGCAGCAGAGAAGAAAGACTGCTTGATTTTTGTAAGACTCCGCGTTCTAGGGAAGAAATAACAGAATTTATGGGATTTTCACGGTATTATGTTATGGAAAAGATTGTAAAACCATTGCTTGAAAGCGGTCAACTGGAAATGACAATACCTGATAAACCTAAAAGCAAGAAGCAAAGATATGTAAGAAAATAATAGGAAGAATTATAAGAATGGTATTTTGGAGGATGTAAACTGAAGATTAAGGAAGGGAAGAGAAGATGTCTTTATCTGTAATAAACAAAGTGTTCGAACAAATGTCAAGCACACAGGCATGGTCTGTTTGTCTTGTAAAAGTAAAGCCTTCAAAGAAAAACGGTATTTCGTCTGTCTTATATGCTACAAGAGGTATAACATTAAAACCTAATGGGACTTTAAATGAATTTGTAGATCGAATGAGTGCTATATATCTGGGCACAGAAAATAAAAAGGGAAAGTTGAGTAAGTTTACAAAAGTAACAGATTATGATGGAACAGCAGAGGAAACCTACATTTATAAGCTGATGAATACGAATGAATTGATAGAAAACGAATTCCACAGTTTAACAGAAGCTTTATCAACACCTAGTTTGGAGGGCGAACCTCTTGATTTTGGAGCAAGCGCATATGTGTTGCGCACATCTATGTGCTTGGATGAAGATACTGTTCCGGTGCTTTTGTTTTCAATGCAGAATCCGGTCTGTGTATTAAAGAATAAGTTTCTCTTTGAGGAAAATGATGTGTTTAAACAAATAACTCAGAAAGTATTGAATCTTCGCCCGACATCAGATGCAATTATAGTTGGAAACACAGTTTATCTTCTAACTATGGCCGGGGAAAATCTTTTTAATATGGAGCATTCCTACCGGGCTGTATGCGATTCCAGAGTTGATGAAATTGGGGAGTCTGAGATTTTATCTAATTTTGAAGCGTTTTGCGAAGTTGCAAAATCGGGGCACAATCCTCGACGGTTTATTGCTTTTAATAGGGATAGATTTGAAAAAATGAAGGATAGAGAAATAAGAAAAATTATGGCAGAAAGATTTCGTATAGCACTGACACCAGATGGAAAAATTGATACTGAAGCGGAGGGAGCCGCAAATAATCTTGTGAGAGTTCTTTGCAATAAAGGAATGGTAGATCCATTTGATGATGTTCCGGTTGAGGTGTCTTCCGTTACGAGGTGGTAGTTATATGAATAAATTATATAAATTTAGCACACTTTACCTTTCGTATACGCCTTTATGGATATCAATTTTATTTGTAGACTCAGTAAGCCTGTTTTGGGATAAAACGGCAACGCCATGGACGGAACGTATATCAATCGTAGTAATTATACTTGCTTATATAGTTTCAATTCCGAACTTGATAGCTTCGCTTAGAGGATTGAATAAAGAAGGCGCTGAACCGTCACTTACAATTAAACATTGTAAAGAAGATAAAACGGTGGCGATGGAGTACCTGTTATCGTTTATTCTCCCTATGTTTGCCTTCGATTTTACATTATGGACACAGGTTGTTTTATTCTTGATTTATTATCTTGTGTTAGGTATTTTATGCCTCAGACATAATTTATTGGTTGCAAATATTATCCTGGAATTTTCTGGATATAGATTTTATCATATCGTTGCGGAGGATTCATATAGGATTGAAGTAGAAAGAGATGTCATTAGTCGTGAAAGACTAACTAATAAACTGGAAGAAGAAATATTTTTGCGGGCGATAAATGATGATGTATATTATGATGTTACCAAAAAAGGAAATCCAAAAAGAAGAAAACGTAAGAGAAAAAATAAAAATGACGGATGTGTTTAATAAGTTCTTTGGGAATCTACGCTGACAGTTGTAGAGTATATAACAAAATATAGAAACATAAACTATAAGGACTGCTACTAAGATGTAGCAGCCTTTTTTTGCCCTGATGAGAAAGATGTGGAGCTGAACTGAAAATTTTCTTTTGTTCCTATCTTGACAAATTCACATTTTATATCTTGGCCGTCTGGTACCGGAAAAAGGGCTGATGTATCTAGCGGAAGCATATGAGGGGTTGCAGACTGAAAAGAAGCTGGTCATTGCCGGTGGATCTTCCGACACGGATGAATTTACACAGGAGTTGAAGCGGCAGGTCGGCAACAATGAGAATGTGATTTTCACAGGGTTCGTTGCTGGAAAATTACGGGAGGAGCTGTACAGCAACGCTTACGTGTATGTTTTGCCTTCAGATTTGGAAGGGATGCCACTGAGCCTTCTTGAGGCGATGAGTTATGGCAACTGTTGTGTGACTTCTGATATAGAAGAATGCACTGAGGTTGTGGAAGATAAAGCCGTTGTGTTTCGGAAAAGTGATGTAGGGGATCTTAGAGAGAAGCTGCAGGGGCTTATGGATGATGCTGAAGCTGTGACGCAGTACAAGAGTGAAGCTGCTCAGTTTATCTGCAGGAAGTACAGTTGGGACGATGTGAGTGAGAGGACAGTGAAATTATATAGAAAATCAGAGACGAAGGGATAAGAGATATGCAGACATATTTGCTGATGGGAATATTCCTGCTTGCATATGTGACGGTTGCCGTCGCTGGATTAAGAAAAAGGATTGAAAAATCTCCCTATTTTAGCGTGGATGATACGAATGTTCTTAAAAGCATGGTCAGTGGTACGAAGTAGAACTTAATGCAGAGAACATGAAGCAGTTCTATATTTCTGAAGGTTTCGTACATGGATTTTTGGTTTTCTTCGATGTGGCAGAGTTTGGTTATAAGTATATAGATTTTTATCATCCCGGAGACGAAAGCGGAATGGCTTGGAACGACCTAGAGATAGGAATTAAATGGCTGAGTGTCGTTGCAGAGTATCAAGGCACAGCAAGTGCTGAAGGGTATAGGTTAGAGAGTGGCGAAAGCCTAAATCTTAATGATAAGGATCAGAAGCGGCTTGGGTTGAAAGATACTTTTAAATTTTAAACGAGGATATGATTCGATATGAAAATTTTACTTATAAATAAATTTCATTATATGCGTGGAGGCTCGGAGACATATTACTTTGCTCAAGCGGAAGCATTAAAAGCAAAAGGGCACGAAGTTATATTTTTTGCAATGCAGGATGACAAGAATCTGCCATGCGATCAGAAAAAATATTTTGTTTCAAATGTTGATTATAACGGTGATGTAGGACTCAAAGGGAAATTATCTGCAACGGTAAAATTCTTCTATTCTTTTGAAGCAAAGAAGAAAATGCAACAGTTGATTGATGAAGAGAAACCTGATATTGCTCATATAGGTTTATTACACAGACAAATCACTTTTTCTGTTGTGGATGTATTAAAGAAGAACAACATTCCTGTTGTAATGACAATGCATGATCTCATATTTGCGTGTCCAAATTACACAATGCTTTCTAATGGACAAAATTGTGAAAAATGTGTAGGTAAAAGTTCTATTCACTGTGTGAAAAATAAGTGCATAAAAGGTTCCACCGCAAAAAGCCTATTGGCTTCCATGGAAGCTGGCTTTTTAAAGACAGGAAAGTATTATAACAAAATTGACCTTTATATAACTGAATGTGATTTTTATCATAGGTTAATGGATAAATCGAAAGTTACAACTTCAAGAATAGTTACTAGAACCAATTTTTTGCCAATAAACCAATCCTATGAATTTTCAAAAAATTATGAGGATTATATCTTATATTTTGGAAGGTTCTCACAGGAGAAAGGGATAATTACACTATTAAAAGCTCACAAACAATTGGAATGTAAATATCGGCTTGTTGTTGTTGGAGCGGGCCCAATAGATAATGAAATAAGGCAGTATATACAGGATAATAATTTGAAAAATATAGAATTGCCTGGGCCAATTTATGGTGAAAAAATGGAGGAGATTGTAGAAAAGTCTCGTATGGTTATATCTCCTTCTGAATGGTATGAGAATTGCCCTTATGCACTGCTGCAGTCGATTGCGAAGGGAAAAATTGTAATTGCCAGTAGAATCGGGGGATTACCGGAACTGATAAAGGATAATGAGACAGGTTTTCTTTTTAAAGCCGGGGATGAAGTGGATCTTGCAGATAAGATAGAGACCGTTATGGCAATGAATTCTCAGAATTACGAAGCTATGTCAATACATATAGCTGAAGAAGCAAAAAGAAATCACTATTGGGAGTATTATATAGATTTTCTGATTGAAGAATATAATAGCCTGATAGCGCAGTCCAAGTAATTCGGAATTCCTTACAGATGAAAGGGATATATATGAGAATTATAATTTTAGGCGCAGCCGGGTTTATAGGAACAAATTTGACATTATCTTTAGCCAATGATGTGAAAAACGATATTACTGTGGTGGATGTAAAGAGTGAGTACTTTTCTACTCTTATGAGCAAGAACTTAAATAACGTTACTATTGAGGAATCCTCCTTTTCTGAGACAACAGATTTTGATACTTTGTTAAATGGATTTGATGTCGTATATCACTTGGTTAGCACAACAGTTCCTACCACAGCGAATCAGCTCATAACGCAGGAATTAAAAGCCAATGTTATTATGACATCGGCTATGCTTGAAGCTTGCGTACGGCAAGGAATAAAGAAAGTTGTATTTATGTCATCCGGCGGAACTGTTTACGGAAAAGAGGTTAGTTGTCCGCTTGGAGAAAACACGTATACAAATCCTATTACATCGTATGGAGTTCAAAAGGTAACCATCGAAAAACTTTTATATTTATATAATTATATGTATGGATTAGATTATAGGGTTATCCGTCTTGCAAATCCATATGGCCCTTATCAAAGACCTAATGGTGTACTTGGGGCTGTGACTACTTTTACATATAAAGCTATAAACGATGATGTAATAAGCGTTTATGGTGATGGATCGGTAGTGCGAGATTTTATTTATATTGATGATGCTATTAGGGCTATATTAAAAATTGTGGATGGTGAAAATAAGCACAGAACATTTAATCTGGGGTGTGGTTACGGGACTAGTATAAAAGAACTGATTCTAATTATAGAAAAAGCACTTGGGAAAAAGCTGAATGTGAAGTACCTCCCTGGGAGACCGGTCGATGTCCCAGTAAACTATCTAGACATTTCGAGATATGAAAAAGCTTATGGAATGCTGTCGCCCATATCTCTAGAAGAAGGGATTATAAAGACTGCGGAATTCTTAGAGCAAGCATATAAGAAGGATGTTTATTAGATATTGATATTCACTTGTGTCTATCAAATTATAGAAACAAGAAGCGGTATAAGCAAAACTTCAAAAGGAGTTAAAAAATTATGGCAGATAAGAAATTAAACGGAACAGTTATTGTTACATATCGCTGCAATGCCCGTTGCTCTATGTGCAACAGGTATAAGGCACCTTCTAAGCCGGAGGAAGAAATCAGCATTGAAACAGTTAAAAAGCTTCCTCCGATGTATTTCACGAATATTACCGGCGGCGAGCCATTCATTAGAACGGATCTGCGGGATATAGTCGCTGAACTTCGTAAGAAGAGCGACCGAATTGTAATTTCTACGAACGGATTCTTCACCGACCGAATTGTAGCTCTGTGTAAAGAGTTCCCGGATGTCGGCATCCGTATCTCTATTGAGGGCTTAGAGCAGACCAACAATGAGATTCGCGGTCTCCAGAACGGTTACCAACGCGGTTATGGCACACTGAAAAAACTGGTTGAGATGGGCATCAAGGATGTCGGTTTCGGCATGACCGTCCAGGACAAAAATGCTCCTGACCTTGTGCCTCTCTACAAGATTTCTGACGAAATGGGTATGGAATTCGCCACAGCGTCTCTGCATAATAGTTTCTATTTCGTTGAGGCAAAGAACATCATCCATGATCGTCCGATGGTTGCGAAAAATTTTGAGGATTTGATCAATGAACTGCTCCGGTCGAACAGCCCGAAGAAGTGGTTCAGAGCCTATTTCAACCACGGTCTTATCAACTATATTTACGGACAGCCAAGGCTTCTGCCGTGCGACATGAGCTTTGATACGTTCTTCATCGATCCTTATGGTGATGTTATGCCCTGCAACGGCACGAAGGACAAAGAGGTCATGGGTAACTTAAATACTCAGACGTGGGATGAGCTGTGGAACAGCCCGGAAGCAGAGGTAGTCCGTAAGAAAGTACGGAATTGTGACCGTCAGTGCTGGATGATTGGATCAGTATCCCCGGCTATGCATAAATATATCTGGAAGCCAGCGTGGTGGGTTGTGAAGCACAAGGCAAAGGCACTGTTTACCAAGCATCCATATTCTATGTATGAAAATAAGATTTGTTGTGACTACAGGGATGGCAAAGTGACGAAAGATCAGTTGGATAAGTGCAGTACCTGTGACTTGTCTGCAGTTGTCAATGATGGTCTGAGTGCTGCATCGAAAGAGCAACTCAAGGGTAAGACCGGAGAAGAGATTGTAGATGCTGATATTGCGGAGCAGATGAAAGGATAAAATTGGTACATATAGTTAGGAAGTTATATGGCTGATAACTTTCAGGGATTTCGCACTGTAGTGATTGATGAGGTAACTAAATGATTGGCATATGTATGAAATACTCACAAAAAAATTATGGAGGAATGCTCCAAGCACAGGCTTTGTGTAATGAATTTGAAAAACGGGGGATCGAATATGAACTTATACGTTATGTTAGAAAAGACAACATAACTACAAAGATTAGATACATCCCAAGGCTGTTAAATTATGTATTGATAAATGACAAAAAACTGATAT
>JAJQFO010000298.1 GCA_021201095.1 Lachnospiraceae bacterium | reverse complement strand
AATATATACTATACTACATTCAGTACCTTTAAGGAGGTTAAATTATGTATAGAAAAATCACGGGATTTCTGGAAAACTGGAAAGCAAGCGAACACCGCAAACCCTTAATTTTGCAGGGAGCAAGACAGGTAGGAAAAACCTATTCTGTTCTGGAATTTGGACGCACCTATTATGAGAATGTCGCATATTTCAATTTTGAAACCAATCCAAAGCTGAATGATACCTTTGAGGAAAGTATAAGCCCTGAATATCTGATACCGATTTTATCCCATATTGCAGGACAGACTATAGTAAAAGAAAAAACGCTGATTGTTTTTGATGAGGTACAGCTTTGTGAAAGAGCTTTGACGAGCCTGAAATATTTCTGTGAGGATGCACCCGAATATCACATCATCGTTGCAGGCAGCTTGCTTGGCGTTGCAGTAAGTAGGCATAAGTTTTCTTTCCCTGTCGGTAAGGTGGATATAAAAACTCTTTATCCAATGGATATGGAGGAATTTATGTTAGCCTGCGGCGAAGAGGCCCTTGTGGAGCGGATTAAAAAGTGTTTTGAAACGGACACACCATTGCCGAGCGCTTTGCACGATGCGGCAATGCTGCTTTACCGTCAGTATTTGATTGTTGGCGGTATGCCTGAGTGTGTAATGCAGTTTGTCGGAACAAAAGACTATATCCTTGTTCGGCATACGCAGGATACTATTCTTGCAAGCTATCTTAATGATATGAGCAAGTATAACAACCTCAATGAGATAAAGAAAACAAGGCTTGTTTATGACAATATCACAGTACAGCTCTCAAAGAAAAACACTCGTTTTCAGTACAAGCTGATTAAGAAAGGCGGTAGGGCTTCTGAGTTTGAAAATGCGATTGAGTGGCTTAGTCTGTCTGGTATCGTGTCACAGGTCTATAAAGTGGAGCAGATAAAAAAGCCGCTTGAAAACTACCGTGATATTGATGCTTTCAAAATCTATGTATCGGACTTGGGGCTGCTCTGTGCAAAAAAAGACTTAGCGGCCAATGACATTCTCTATATGGTTGATGAAATTAACGACTTCAAGGGCGGTATGGCTGAGAACTATGTCAATGTGCAGCTATCCATTAACGGCTACCGCACTTACTATTGGGTGTCCGAGCGTGGGGCTGAAATTGACTTTATCATTCAGCGTGACGGACAGCTTATCCCTATTGAGGTCAAATCCGCAGATAACACCAGAGCTAAGAGCTTAAATCTGTATATGCAAAGCTATAAGCCGGCCTATGCTATCAAACTCTCTGCAAAAAACTTTGGCTTTGAGGACAGAAAAAAGACCGTTCCCCTCTATGCCGCATTTTGTATCTAAACAAATATCAATGACGACTGACGCTCATTTAAACAGGCATCAAATTGGAGCATTAGTGGAGCACGGCAGAATACCGGGTCTTTCTTGAGGCAAACGACTGGGAGGTTGTAATGCTGGAGGAAATGCCTGCCCGCATCACGTTGGCCTACGCAGAGTGCGTGAAGCAGAAAAAGAAGGTTGACGAGGGAGGGCATAGCGCCTGTTTACAGGGTAATCGGAAGGATTCCGCTTGTGCGTAATCTGTCAAACAGGATCGTGGTGCTTGTTGGGGAGGGAGGAAACTATGGCATTTGCAGAAGAAATACAAAGGTTTGGTAAAACGCACCCCTTTGCAGAAGAAAAAATAGATGGGATTAGCACCCGCTATCTTTTGTGCGGGAAAGTGGAGGCCCAATATACGCTGGTATATCTTGTAGGCGGCACGGGAATTTCAGATGTCTGGTTCAACCATATTATTCAAATGGAAGAGGATTATCGGATTCTTACCTTTGATTATCCTATGGAAATCAACGATCTGGAACAGCTTGCCGACCATATCGTGAAGCTTATAAAAAGGCTGGATATTAAGAACCCCGTGTTAATCGGTGCTTCATTGGGCGGGTTTATGGCTCAGCTTATTGCAAGGCGGTATTCGGATATGGTGTCCGCTGTGGCTTTATATTCTACGTGCAGTCTGTCACAGGCGAGCATTGCGGACTTGAAAAAGCAGTATAAATCATACGGTGTGATGATGGGGCTTATGAAAGTTGTTCCTTATTTATGGATAAAGAAAGTGCTGTTTGCGGCGTCAAAAAAGCAGGTCGGCATGGAAAATGAGAATCCCATTGACAGAGCGTATATGGAGGATTTCTTCGCCTGGATTTATGGGAAATACACGAAGGAGTTTGACCTGCATATGACAGGCCTGATCCTGGATGTGGCAGACATAAAGCCTTTTGAACTTTCGGATTATAAAAGGTTTGATGATAAAACGCTTCTGGTTCTTCCGAAGGCAGACAAGGCTTTTTCGGAGGCTGCGCAGGCGGATTTGCTTCTTTCTATGCCGAAAGCAAAGGCTGTTAAAGTAGAAGGCGGCCATACCGCCACACTCTATAAGGTTGATGAATATGTGCGGGAAACAAGAGAGTTTCTTGAGACGGATCTGCGACGCTGACTGGATCATTCATTTTTATTTTAATATGGTGTTGAAATATCGCTTTGTTTATGCTATCCTGATTTCTATTAGCTATACATAACTACAACAAATCCGTAAGGACATTTTGACGTAATGAATGAGTGACAGGAGGAGACAGCCATGAGTGCATGGAGTAAAGCAGGTTTGTTTGTCGGTGGTGTTTTATTTGGAACGGCCGGAGTAAAGATACTGGGAAGTAAGGACGCCAAAAAGGCGTATACGCATACCGTTGCCGCGGCATTGCGTGCGAAAGAGAGTGTGATGACGACTGCGACGACGATCCGGGAGAATGCGGATGATATTCTGGCGGATGCAAAAGTGATTAATGAAAAGCGCGCGGCAGAAGTGTGTGAGGAGGATATTCCGGATAGCTCCGATGAGGCGGATGCGGTTGGCGGAGTGAATCCGGAGGCTGAGGCAGAAGCATTATGAGATGCCGAATTTTACATGAATCAAAAGGCAGGCTGCGAGTCCATATGATAGCAGCTCCTCGCTGTGATCAGCGGACATCTCGTCCAGAGAACGGGGATGTCCGCATTCACAATCAGAGATTGTATGGCAGTACGGCCATGCGAAATGGCATGACCCTGCGGCAGGCAGACATACTGGAATATTATCTGCGCGCAACAGAGGGCGTGACCGATGTGAAAGTTTATGACCGTACCGGGGATGCGGTCATCTTTTTTTCGTGTGACCGGATGAAAATTATAACGGCACTCGGAAGATTCAGCTTTGAGAAGGCGGAAACGCTGGCACCGGAAAAGACCGGCCGCGAGCTGAGCCGACAGTTTGAAGACCGGCTCACCTTCATGATTTTGCGGAGAGCCGCGACGAAGCTTTTTCTCCCAGCCTCGTTGCAGGCAGTCATCGCTGCGGTAAAATCTGTGAAGTACATCTGCCAGGGCGTTCGTGCGCTTCTGAGCGGAAGGCTGCAGGTCGAGACGCTGGATGCGACAGCGATTGCCGTATCACTGGCAAGAGGTGATTTTGCCACTGCGTCTTCGGTCATGTTCCTTTTGAATATCGGAGAAATTCTGGAGGACTGGACGCATAAAAAATCGGTCGATGACCTGGCGCGGACGATGTCCCTGCGGACGGACAGGGTCTGGATGCGGGTGGAAGCACCGCGTCTGCAGGAAAAACTTTCCCCTTGCGGAACGATTTCAAACGACTGTCGTTCAAATGATCAATTTTTAAATAACTGCCATTTGGATGGTCAGCCGTCAAATAGCTGTCATTTGGAC
Organism: Lachnospiraceae bacterium; assembly: GCA_021201095.1. Taxonomy (GTDB): domain Bacteria; phylum Bacillota; class Clostridia; order Lachnospirales; family Lachnospiraceae; genus Choladousia. The sequence goes on along the minus strand of JAJQFO010000298.1, from coordinate 3,265 downwards.
GGTCAGTCTTCAGAGGGCGGGCTTTCAGGTCATGACCTCGCAAACGATGAGCCTTCTGAATCAAGATTACAGGAGATTTTGGTTCCCGTATCCGATGTCAGGGCAGGTGACTGTATCATCGTGCGGATGGGCGGCGTCATCCCGCTGGATGGCAGGGTGACCGGCGGCGAGTGTCTGGTCAACCAGGCATCCATCACTGGGGAATCCATGCCTGTCCGAAAGCGGGAAGGAAGCCTTGCCTATGCCGGTACGGTGGTCGAGGAAGGCGAATGCGTGATCCGTGTGGAAAAAGCCGCGGGCAGCGCACAATATGACAAGATTGTGCGCATGATCGAGGAGTCCGAAAAGCTGAAATCCGCAACTGAGACAAAAGCGGCGCATCTGGCGGATCGTCTGGTGCCTTATACTCTGGGTGGGACTGTGCTAACCTGGCTGTTGACCCGGAATGTGACCAAAGCGGTCTCCGTATTGATGGTCGATTTTTCCTGTGCGCTTAAGCTTTCCATGCCTCTGGCAGTGCTTTCCGCCATGAGGGAGAGCGGCACACATCAGATTACTGTTAAAGGTGGAAAATTCCTGGAAGCGGTATCTATGGCAGATACCATTGTATTTGATAAGACCGGCACACTGACGCACGCCGAGCCTACGGTGGCACAGGTGGTTCCATTCCATGGGCAGCAGGCGGATGAGATGCTGCGCCTGGCAGCCTGTCTGGAGGAACACTACCCGCATTCCATGGCGAACGCGGTGGTGAAAGCGGCCATGGAAAAGGGGCTGAATCACGAGGAACACCATACAAAGGTGCAATATGTGGTTGCCCATGGGATTTCCAGCATGGTAGACGGACAAAAAGTGGTAATCGGCAGCTATCATTTTGTTTTTGAAGATGAGAAATGTGTCGTTCCAGAGGAAGAACTGGAGAAATTCCGTGCGCTTCCGGCAGAGTATTCCCAGCTTTATCTGGCAATTTCGGGCATACTTTCGGCAGTCATCTGTATCGAAGATCCGATTCGGTCTGAAGCACCGGAGGTGATCCGTGAACTGAAAGAGCTGGGGATCAGAAAGGCAGTTATGATGACCGGCGACAGCGAGCGAACAGCGAAAGCGGTGGCAGCACAGATTGGGGTAGATGAATATTTTGCGGAAGTGCTGCCGGAGGACAAGGCGAAATTTATCCAGGAAGAGCATAGAAATGGCCGTCATGTGATCATGGTCGGGGACGGTATCAATGATTCTCCGGCGTTGTCGGAAGCGGACGTGGGTATCGCAATCGCGGATGGCGCCGCCATCGCGCAGGAGGTCGCCGACATTACCATCTCTGCGGACGATCTTTGGGCGCTGGTGACTTTGAAACGCATCAGTGATGCGCTCCTGAAACGGATCGACACCAATTACCGGCAGATCATCAGCTTCAACGCGATGCTGATCCTGCTGGGGGTGATTGGGATTCTTCCGCCCGCTACGTCGGCGTTGCTGCATAACACATCCACAATTCTGATCAGCATGAAGAGCATGACAGATTTGTTAGCAACATGACTGGTTTTTGAAATTATCATACTTATTATAAAGAAGGCATTTTTATCTGCCGGATGGAAAGATTGAAACAGATAACCCGGTGCAGTCGCAAGGCAGAATAAGGTATATACGGAAGAAGGAGGTTATTATTTGACATTTTCATAAATCTGTACAAAACCTTCCAATGACAAAGACGTCGCAGATACCTGCGTGGTATTTTGTGACGTTTTTTATGCGCACGACCGCGCGAGGAAGGTGATTGTATGCTGCAATTTAAAAATGAAGGGAGAAGCTTATGGATTGGAAAACAGCGAAAAATAGATGGAATCAAAATAAATTCCTGCGCTTCGTGAGAGCGTGATATACTGGAAGAAGGATACATGGCGACAGGAGGACATGGGATGAGTTTTGAACAGATCGTTTCCCGATGGAAACAGGAGCAGAGAAATACAGCAGCGGATTACCGCGTACTGTTAGACAACTTCCGCATTATTTTTGCTTATCATTCCGGAAAAATTGAGAATGAAGAGATTACCCTGCATGATACCAGAGAGATTTTTGAAAATGGCAGAGTAATCAATTATACAGGTGACCTTCGGAATCTGTTTGAGATAAAAAATCAAAAGGATTGTTTTGATTTCCTGCTGGAATGTGTGGCTAAGAAGGAAGAACTCACCGTGGAACTGATATGTGAGCTGCATCGCCGTCTGATGAAAGGATGTTATGACGAGACCCGTTATCAGAAAGGGGAGCGTCCTGGGAAATTTAAAGTTCATGATTATGTGACAGGGGACGGCGTCGGTGCAGCACCGGAGGATGTGGAGATGGAGCTGCAGGAACTTCTGGAGGAAGTAAAGGAAGAGGAAGGCAAAGATGTCATGACCATAGCCGCGTATTTTCATCTGCGTTTTGAAGAAATCCATCCGTTTGCTGACGGGGATGGACGCCTGGGGCGGACTTTACTGAATTATTACCTCATGACACATGACTATCCTCCTCTGGTGCTGTTCGAGGAGGATAAAAAGACATATTACATGGCAATGACCGTATTCGATAAGACTGGAAAGATCGATGGGTTTCTGGCGTTTTTGCGGGAGCAGATGGTGAAAACATGGGAGAGAAAAAAGAAACCGACGGTGAAATTAAATATGTTGTTGTAAGTCCTGTAACGAACACCACTGAAAAATCACATTGCCGATGATGTATTTCATGCTTCCGCTGACCGTGCCGATCAGCCGTTTGTCGATCATCATTATTTTATACCTCTTTCTTCACTGCATTATTTTCATGCAGGAAATGATGCATGTCGTTTTGCATTGACGCAAAAAAATAATTGACTGATTTTTACATCCATGTTAGAATCGACTTGCTTTGGTTAGATAAATATAACAAAAGATAGACTTATCTGTCAACAAAAATTTGGGGTGTCCGGATAGAGCGCCCTGTTGCAATGCTTCAGATGATGTGTCTGGACGGATGCCTCAATGGAATTGAAAGCGCAGAATCACAGGAGGATTTCATGAAAGTAAAGAAGATCGTATACACAGTATTGGGATTTTTGTTTTTTGGATTAGGTGCGGTTGGCACGGTCCTTCCGATTCTTCCAACCGTTCCTTTTTTATTCTCGCGAAGCAACGAGCCAACTAGCCGGAGCCATAAGGTATCCACCGGCAAGCCGGTCCCCCTTATGGCATAGCTTGCGGCATTTTGTTTTGGAAAAAGCTCGGAAAAGCTGAACAGCTGGTTTAAG
>JAJQFO010000056.1 GCA_021201095.1 Lachnospiraceae bacterium | reverse complement strand
ATTGTAAACGAGTATATCAAGAAGATCATCGTCTACGCCCCTGATAAATCCAGCGATAAGCGTCAGCAGAAGATTCAGATCATCTTTAACTTTGTCAATGAGGTGGATATTCCCTCCATCGCAGAGCCTATCGTCTATGAAAGACCGGCAAATAGCAGAAAAACGGCGTGACCTTATGGTCACACCGTTCTCTGCCTGCCGCATGACAAAATAGTTACTTGTCACTATTAAGCCTTAGGATACCCGGGGTTTTTATCAACCTTACTCCGCCATAATCTGATATTTCCGCAGAAATTCATCAGACAGCGTGATATGTCCGATGCAGTCAGCGCTGCCGGTCATGTGGGCGGTCATGTCCTCGTCCACGCGCACGGTAAGCCGCCCGCCGGGCATATGTACATAGACACAGGGATCCGTAAGACCGAGCTGGTAAGCGACGCCCGCCGCCGCGCAGCAGCTGCTGCCGGATGCCAGGGTATATCCGGCCCCGCGCTCATAGACCTCCGTATAGATATTGTTCTTATCTGCAATGCGGATGATCTGTGTGTTGATGCCGTCCGGGAAACGCTCTGATTTCTCCAGCATCGAGCCAATTTCGCAGACGGTTTTTTTAGAAATCTCCTCCATCGGGATGATACAGTGCAGATTGCCCATCCACACGCAGGTGCCCTCATAGTTTTTCCCCTCATAGGTGATCGGGACGTGCTCGGAGCGTTCCCCGCTCTCCGGCTTTGTCTGACCGCAGTAGAGCTTGCCCATGGAGATGGTCAGCTCGCGCGCTTCCTCGTTGTGGTAACGCACCGTTACCGGCCGGCTCTGGGTCTGGATGGTGAATTCCTTTTTCATCACGTAGCCGGCGTCCTTCAGATATTTCGCGAAGATGCAAAGGCCGGTACCGGCGATCGCGGCCTCGCTGCCGTCCGGATTGTAAATCTTCACGCCCATCTTCCCGAAGATCTGCACCGGGCCGACCAGGATGCCGTCAGAACCTGCCCCGAACTGACGGTTGCAGATACAACGGATATCCTCCGGCTTTAATTCGTAGCTGTTCTTTTCTGTATCGTAAATCAGATAGTCATTGCCAAAGCTTTGATACATGCCTAAAGTCATTTCCATAATAGACACCTCCTGAAAAATGATGGTACACGATGTTATGTTAGCTGCTTTACAGTCATACCTGGCCGCGGCGAGTCCAGCCTGTGCTTTCCGGTGCGGTCGGGATACGTTTCTCATGCGTGGTGGCGCTTTCATTGGTAAAACCTGACAGGGCAATCATACATGATTTAAGTGGAAAATACAACCCTGATTGAACATAAATTACTATTGACAGATTTAAAAAAAGTGCTATTTTTTGAGGGAAGGAAACAGTTTTTTACCACTTGGCTATTTCATAGTTCTTGAGTGGGGTACTTGTTTCCTTTTTAATGTCTACGAGATCATATAAATACAGATTTCCGTTTAGGGCGCAATTTACCAGTAAACAGGCAGAATATATATTATAAATATTTGTTTTCTTTTCTCCTTCATAAACTGGCATTGCAAAGTAGGTTCTGTAATAATACCATCCATTCCCGGCATCTGATGAATGTTTGCTTTCTCGGTTACTTTGAAAAGTTCTGTCTGTGGCAATTTCAATCATCTCTGGAATAGCCTGCGCAGCATTTGCCTTCGCTTTGGCATTAGAACCTTTCAAACGTTTTGTATATTGCGAACCTTTGTATTCATCTGGGAATCTGTTTCCGATGTACACAATATCCTGTGTTTCGGCAATTGTGACGATTTCGCCCAGATACTTGTTCAGGTAATCTTCTACGGCAGACCAATCTATTTTTTTTCGATTTTTAAAAATGACATCAGGAATTACTACGATCTTATGATTGTTTTCATTTTTTACGATCTGCATATTTATACTCCCCCTCGTTCTTTGATTGCCATTTTGCCTTTCATTATTATATCGCTAGAAGTATTATTTTCCAATATTGTTTTTAAATTTTATTTATTTTTAATATAGCTTTGAGAATAAAAACCACCCCTTGCCGCTGAAACGCGATGCAAGGGGTGAAAGCCAGATGAAATTGCTGTTTTATTTTAGACCATTGGACTAGCCCATCGGCAGCCTTTATGCTCAGCCCTGATTGAACAGCGGCGAGAGGACGTCCGCATAGGTCTGGAAAATATCCAGCAGGATGGTATTCCAGTGCCGTGCGTCCTGCTCGGTGTTGCCGAATACGTAGTCTTCCTGTCCGTAGTCAATCACGTCAAAGCCCGGGATGGCCTTGCTTGCTCCGGCTGTGCGGTAAGCAACCGCGTCAGCGAGAGAGAAGGAGACATTTGTGATGTCTTCATAGTTTACCCAGCTCGTGAGATCGGTGCCGGTCGCCTCGGTCGCGGTGCCGTTGGCCGTCTGTGCTTCCGCGGCTGCTTTTTCGATAGTCGCGGCGCCTTCTACATACTTTCCGTACATCTGATCCACATAGAGTGCGAGAGAGTTGCCGAAGATTTCAGACGGTACATGGCCGCCGTTCCACTGCCATTCGATCTCTGCATCAATGCCTGCGTTCAGCATGGCGATCTGCAGGTTCAGCGAGGCAAACATGGACATGTCGCCTTCGGAAGCACCCATGACGATTCTCGTCCAGGTGGCGTCTTCGGTGCCTTCTGCGCCGATGTAGTTCAGCGGATTGTACAGAGAGACGATATTGTTTCCGTACTTGTCGCCTTCCAGGATGGACGCAATGTCTGTCTCGTAGGCTTCTACCATTTCTTCGTAAGTTGAATAGTTCGCGGAATCCTTAGAACCGCTCGCGGACTGTGTGGTGCCCTCATCCGGGGTGCCTACCTCCAGCTGGTTTGCGGTGTTGTCGTTTGCGGCAGTGGTTTCATCTTCTGATGATTCTGCGTCGGCTGCTTCTTCGGAAGCTGCATCGGCAGCGTTTTCACTGTCGGCTGCTGCTGCCTCATCCGGCAGTGCGGAAGTGTCCGCGTCATCCGGCAGATCACCGTTCGGAAGTTCGCCCGCTGCGTCGCCATCCGGCAGATCACCGCTCGGAAGCTCGCCGGTTGTATCACCGTCAGGCAGTTCTCCATTCGCGAGATCGGCAGCGTCAGCTGAATCATCGGAAGCCGTGCTGTCATTTCCTGAAGCTTCAGCGCCTTTATCCGCGCTTCCTGCGTTCGCATCATCCGGGAGTGTTCCGTCTGTCATGCCGCCCATATTACCGCGTCCGCCGCCATTTCCGCCGCGCATACCGGCAGCATTGTCACCGTCCGGCAGGTCGCCCATTTCAGAGAGATCACCCATCTCGGACAGATCCATGTCGCCAAAGTTACCCTTCTCTGCAAAATCCGCCGCGCCGTTCATACCGCTCGGCAGGTCGCCCATGCCGCCCATACCGGTGCTGCTTGATGCAGCATAACGTCCTTCTATGAATGCGGTCGCCTTATCCTCGGTCGTCATGGCTGCGACTTCCTCATCGCTGAGTGCGTTTCCGTCCGCGTCAAACCAGGTCCAGCCATCCGCGTAGTCCAGGTTATCAAGGTACCATTGCAGGTTTGAAGTAAACTCTGCCAGATAGAGATCCAGATAGGTACCGTAGTAGCCGTTGGTTTCCGGATACGCATCCAGGTCATATTCAATCGTAAGAGCAATGGTATCATCCTGATCCCCGTCGCCGTTCAGGTCGAATCCGACTGCGGATTCTTCCACGGAGAGATTCTGCTCATTGATGTATTCCATATAAGCTTCCGACAGATAAGCCGCGAGCTGCTCCTGGAAGGATGAGCTGAAGCTGTAGGTCGTATCCATGTAGTACTCAAATGCCATTGCCATGTCGCCCTCATACAGAGAAGTGATTGCGCTGTACGCGACACAGCCCCACGCACCGTCGGAGATCTCATAATCCACGCCGTCGATCGTCACTGTGGTCGAGTAGCTGCCGTCTTCGAGACGGTAAACGCCGACCGCACCGGCCTCGATCTGATAGTCATAAAAATCAGAATTGTTGGAGGTCGCCGCAAACATGGTCGCATGAGCGCCGCCGCCTGAGCCGCCGGTTGATACAAAATAATCAACGCTGCCCGGCAGGTTGCCCAGCAGGATATTGTATTTCACATAGCGAGTCGCGGCTTTCTGGTCAGCCAGACAGGACGGCGCGTCGCCGGTATAATACGTATTGCCATCATCATCGGTTGCGGTGTCCTGCTTTCCGCGGTTGCCGCAGGCAACATTGATATAGCCTTCTGCCGCATAGGTGGTGGCAGCGGTAGAATTGTTGGAAGAGCTGTAGCCCGCCGCTCCGGTGTTCAGGATGACCGGCGCGGTAGCAGCCGTATAGATCTGCCCATTGGTGCTTACAATTTCTGCTTCATAATCGATGACAAGCGAACCATTGACGGAGGTCGAACCAGATTCAACGGCTGATTCTGCTGTCACATCCGCCTCACCGTCGCCGTCGGTGTCAATACCTGTCACATATGCGCCCGGCACGCACACCGACACGCCCTGCTCATCCGGCAGCTCCGGGTAAGCGACTGCTGAAACGATGGAAAGCACCCACGCGTCCGCGCTCTCCTGGTATGTCCAGGTCTGCTCCTCGTTGTTTGCGAGGTTCAGCGTGGACTCAATATACTCCTGGTCGGAAACAGCAGTAGTAACATCCGTGTCACTTGAACCGGATGCTGTCTCCGCAGCTGTGTCGTCAGATTCCTCCGCACTGCTGCTCATCGGCGCAGCAAGACCCGACAGACACAGTGTGCCCGCCAGAAGGATCGACAGCCATTTTTTCTTCATAGGAAAATCCCCCTTCTATTATGATAGAGATATCCTGCATCAGATTTTGACACAGGACGTACAGACGAACTTACGAAATTCATTGCTGCGGGCAGCATGAGCTTCTTGTAAGTTAGACTACAAAACCCATGTTACCACGAAAAGATTGAAGGAAAATTGAAGCCTGCTGGGAAAATTCCCAGAATTTTCAGCAGCCATTTGCACCTGAAGTCCGTTGCAATTTTGTAAGACACCCGTGTTATGGTATAGAAGTAAGAAGTCAGAACAGTTTTTCGCACCGGCTGCGAAGACTGTATGAAATCCTGTGGCCTCGTAAAGAATTGTGCAGGTACTGAACAGTGACGTATAGAAAAGCAAAAGGAACCAGTGTTAGAAGATATCAGATCATGTTTTCATAAGAGGGGGAATCAGGAATGTCAGAGGAAAGGGAGCCTGTCAGAGCAGGCCTTGATACAGAAAAAGAAAGCCAGAAAATAATGCCGGGACGGGAGGCTGCTGCAGATTCGGAGACTGCTAAAATCCCGGAGAGCAGCGAAACTCCGGAAACCACAGAAATCCCGGAACGGAAACTGGCGTCGGTGCAGCGGGTGGAGGCGGTCACACCGATCGAGGGGGCGGATCTGATTGAGTGTATCCATGTCCTTGGCTGGACGGTCGTCGGAAAGAAGGGCGAGCTGCACGAGGGAGACCTGTGTGTGTATTTTGAGATCGATTCCTTTTTGCCCGTGTGCGAGCAGTTTGAGTTCCTGAGAAAAAGCTGCTACCGGAGCAATCCTTACATGGGAGAGGGGTTCCGCCTGAAGACGCAGAGATTCCGGGGTCAGATTTCGCAGGGGCTGATCCTGCCGCTTACGATATTGCCGCAGGGGCGGGATTATACGATCGGAGAGGATGTTACCGAGCTGCTGGGAGTCCGCAAATGGGAGACGGAGGAGCGCTCGACCGATCTTGGAAATACCGTCGGCTCTCTGCCGTTTGGGATTCCAAAGACCGGAGAGGTACGTATCCAGTCCTGCCCGAAGCTGCTTGGAGAATTCGCAAAGGTTCCTTCCTATTATATAAGCACCAAGATGGACGGAACCAGCGCGACTATGTACTGGAAGGACGGAAAATTCGGCGTCTGCGGCAGAAACTACGAATTTGCCGAGGATGATAGGAGCGTCTTCTGGCGGTACGCAAAGGCGCATGACCTGGCCGCGAAGATGAGTGCCTGCGAGATACCGGATGTTGCCATCCAGGGCGAATTCTGCGGACCGGGGATTCAGAAAAACCGTTTGAAACTCAAAAAACCCGAATGGTACGTTTTCACGGTGATCGATCTGAATACCTATCTGAGATATTCATTGAAGGCGATGCTGGAACTGTGTGAAAAGCTGGGACTGCAGCATGTCCCGATTGAGGAGCAGGGAGAAGTCTTTCCATACAAAACGATCGACGAGCTGCTGGAGAGAGCAAAGGGAAAATATCCATCCGGCTCGAACAAAGAAGGCATCGTGATCCGGCCGGCCGAGCCGGTACCCTGCTGGCTGTTTCACAACGCACCGCTTTCCATGAAGGTGCTGAACAACGATTATCTGCTGAAGGAGTGAGCACTTCGCAGCAAGTGCGAAGGACTGTACTAAACACTTATAAATTTACAATAATGACATGAGGAGGGAAAAGATATGCCGTTAAACTTAATGAGAAGACCTATGTCAGATGAACCGGTCGACTGGGATGCGGAGCTTGCGAAAAAGCCATGGGAACCGGAAGAGCATGCAAAGAGCCTGGACGAGGACGCAGAGGAGGATTTTGACTGGGATACAGAGCCGGACGACGATCCGGAATGCACCGGAGACGCATCTAATGAAGGAGCCTGGGAGGGCGAAAGCGAGGACGATTTTGACTGGTGCGGGGATGATACAGATACCGAAGACGACGATTTGGAGGAAGACGATTCCGACAGAGATGATTGGGAAGAAAACGATTCCGGCGGCAGCGTCTGGGATGAACCATTTCTGGAGGAGTCAGAGCTGAACGAGGAAATGCGCAAAGCACTGGAGATATTCCGCACCTATCCGGACGCAGTTGCCTGGGGCGTATTGCCTGCCGGAACCGGTGCAGGTGACGGAGTGACCAGGACTGCCGCAAAAGGAGGCTCTTCTCAGATACGTGCAGAGGCTGGAACTACCTCTAAAGGAACACTATCCGGAAAGTAAGCGTCAAATAAGACGTGTCTGGTAAGTTTTGAGATTCTTCCTATAAT
>JAJQFO010000155.1 GCA_021201095.1 Lachnospiraceae bacterium | reverse complement strand
TTTCTAGAATCTTTTCAAGGTTGTCTCACTGTTCAGTTATCAAGGTTCTGTCACTTCTGTGTGTTTCTCTGTTTTGTTTTTGCCGTTTTCCTCAGCGGCGTTGACCATTCTATCATTGAGTCCCACTTTTGTCAAGCGTTTTTTTAAATTTCTTTTAACTAACTTTTTCGTCTGTTTTTCCAAACTTTTACAGTAATTTCGTTTTTATTTCGAATTTGTCAGATATTTCAGTTAAAGATCCTCATTCTGAATCTTTGTAATCAAGCAGGAAGCTGTTTATCGCTCCCGCCCGCTGCGCGGTATGCCATAAGGGAGCTGCGTGCCAGTGGCACACAGCTCCCTTATGGCTGCAGGGTGCGCACAGCGTGCCAAAGGGGCGACGGACAATCCGGACGAATACGCTTGCTTGCTGCTACGGGATGCGACCAGCTCAGGCTGCAATTTTCTTTACGTACCTCTGTATCTCGGTCGGACAGGGAGACTTGTCTCCTAATCGCTGCGCGGGGGGGCGTGTGTGGCGCTTATCCCGTTTGAAGGACGAGGATGCCTCGCGGCGAGCGTAAGCCACAAAACACCCTCGCCAGGAGGCATCCCACGCTTCGCATGGGATATGCCTTACGCGCCCCTGTTCATCAAAAAAAGACCCGGCAGCTACGCCAGGTCTTTCTGTAGTATGCCCTCAGGCACAATATTGGCAGACTGTGTCAAGCCTTCTCGTTCGGTACGTCCATCAGAATCCTTATGCCACGGCTCCTTTGCTTTTTGCTTTCAGCATGCGGAATATATATACGAGCATTATCACAGCTATAATAAAGGTCAGTACATCTGATACCGGCATGGAATAGAGAATGCCGTCCAGCCCGAAAAAGATGGGCAGGATCAGCGCCCAGCCGACACCGAAGACGACTTCCCTGATCAGGGAGAGGCCGGATGAGAGCGCTGCTTTTCCAAGGGACTGCAGGCAGATAAAGGTCCCCTTATTAAAGGTCGCCAGCGGAAGCATGCAGAGGTAAGTCCGGAATGACTTTACAGCGAATTCTGTGTAATAGGAGCTCTCATTCGACGCGCCAAAGATGCTGATCAGCTGTGTCGGGAATACTTCCACTATAAATAAAGCTACAAATCCCGTGATCAGCTCCCCGATCAGCAGGGTTTTCAGCAAGGTAAGCGCACGGTCGTTGCGATTTGCGCCCACATTGTATCCCATGACCGGAATGCAGCCTGCGGAAAGGCCTACCGATATCGAAATTACGACCTGGAAGAATTTCATTACAATTCCAAGCACAGCCATCGGGATCTGGGAGTATGCTTCCTGGCCGAAAATCGGATCCAGCGCGCCATATTTCACGATCATGTTGTTCATGGCTGCCATAGCCGCAACAAGGGAGATCTGTGACAGGAAGCTGGTGATGCCAAGAGGCAGAAATTTCCCCATCAGGTTCGGGAAGAGGCCGAAGCTCTTCTTCTCCAGTTTTACCGCTTTCATATGGCACAAATACCAGATCGCCAATACAGCGGTCAGTACCTGGCCTCCCACGGTCGCCACAGCAGCGCCCATCATTCCCCAATGTAGGCCATAAATGCAGATGGGGTCAAAAATGATGTTAAATACTGCACCCAGTACCGTAGAAACCATGGCAAATCTCGGGCTGCCGTCGGAACGGATAATCGGGTTCAGGCACTGCCCGAACATATAAGCAGGAATTCCTATGGTAATAAAGGTAAAATATTCCTTCGCGTTTGTATAGGTGCCTTCATTTACACGGCCGCCGAAAAAGGTCAGGATCTGATCCTGAAACACCGCGTAAATCAGAGTCAGCACCAGGCTGACAACCACAACCAGCACAACCGCGCAGCCAATGCTTTTGTGCGCGTTAGCCTTCTCATTTCTGCCCAGGCAGATGCTGACGTACGCGCAGCAGCCGTCTCCAATCATCACGGCCAGCGCCAGCGCCACAACGGTCAGCGGAAAAACCACACTGTTCGCCGCATTTCCGTATGAGCCGAGGTACGACGCGTTGGCAATAAAAATCTGGTCGACGATGTTGTACAGCGCCGCGACCAGCAGTGAGATGATACAGGGCACAGAATACTTTCTCACCAGTGTGCCGATCTTCTCTTCCTCGAGAAACTTGTTTGCTTTCTCTTCCATTTGTTTCACACTCCATTTCTTATTTCAGAACATCGCCCGGCATTTATGGAGAGCAAAATTACATTATGTCTGCGTCCGGCGGCAGCCGGAAAAATTCCTTTCGCAGCTCTGCGCATAAAAAAACCGCCCTGTTTGCCAACTGCAGCGAACAGAAACGGTCGTTTGCCCTCTTTTCTTTTGAAAAAAGGTCCTGCACAGAATTGACTTTACATCGGGGCTGGTCACCGCTTTCTCCACACGCCCCGTGCAAGGACATACATTTCGTTTACGAATAATAAAACGTTTGAATCCTGTAAAGCTGTTTTATTTTACACCAAGTTTTTTTAATTGTCCATGTGCAAAATTTAAATTTTTGTTCTGAAATTTTCCCAATTTTTTTCAAAGTAACTGTTCAATGCCTTCACAATTACGATATTTCCGTTTTCTCACCACTCAAGCAAGGCCTCGCACATCGACTCTGTAGAGTCCGCACTCTCATAGTTAAATACAAACACTTCCTCATCCGTCGTCACAACGATATAGCTTTTTACGGACTGTATCACGCATATGGTATACAGTCCCCACTCATCGTTTTCCCAGGTACCTACGGTATACTTTTCCTCAGTAATGACCTCAGAAGCCTTCCCTTCCGTAAAAGAATATACCAGCTCGGCGGACTGAATTTCGTCTTTGGCAAACTGAATGATGATTTCGTCCTTGTAATAAACAGAAAACTCCTCGTCCTCGATCTCAATTTTCACGGCTGCAGATCTGAAAATCCCCAGCGCGTAAAACACCGCAACCAGCACGACCACCACAACAAATCCTTTCACCGCATTTACAACGCCCTGGTGTTTCTCCATAAAATCATCCATGTCATTCCTCCGTTTGATATCCGGCTGATGCCGTCCTTTATCTGTTCACAGTTTTTCCCAGACACTAAAATTCTGACTGTTATCAAGACAAGCGGATGTCTGCTGCCGCAGCGTCTTACCACAAGAGAAGCAGAATCTTTTACAGCATCGTCTTGCTACAAGAGAAGCGGAATCTTTTACAGCATCGTTTTGCTACAAGAATAGCAGAACTCTTTACAGCATCGTCTTATCATAAGAAAAGCGGAACCCCTTGTACTCAAATTCCACCATATTGGGATTTCCTTTGAAAAACCCGTTTTTCGGCACATCCGCGCTGTGGGGGAACTGGCAGTCATAAATGATATGCCCTTCCTCATCCCGCTCATCTGTCATCGGCGGATGTCCGCCCTCCTTCCCGGGTGCCTCCAGCTTCTCGCCGTTCAGGATTTTGCAGGCTGCCTCGTAAAAAGCTTCCAGTGTGCCGTCTTTCAGCTTTTGAGGTCCTCCGTAGATCGCGTCAAATTCTCCTTTATGCGCCAGAAGCTTTTCCAGATCCTGCTTCCATTTGCTCACGGAGCCATTGAGGGTCTTGCCATGCCCCATGATTTCATCCCCGGTAAAGAGCAGCCGGTGGGCCCGGTCGAGAATCGCGATGCCGTCTGCCGTATGGTCGCCGATGCGGATGATTTCCAGCTCGCGCCCCTTAAGCGGTATGATTATCCCGTCTCCCACAGCCGTCTTCGGATAATCGGGCGATGGAAACGCGATTCCGTCAAAGCTCGGATAAGGGATCGACGCCAGCGGCAATGCCTCCTCTCCCATAAAGGCCATGTCAAAGTAAAAATTATTTGCCGAGTGGTCAAAATGGTGATGCGTATTGATCACCCACGGCACAGGCTTTCCACAGAGCTGCTCCAGAAATTCCCGTAAATTTCCCGCGCCATAGCCAGTGTCGATCGCCACTCCGGTCTCATCGCCCGCCAGCAGATAATGGTAATCGCCGGAGCTCATGATCTGCCAGGTGCTCTCGTCAATCTGCGTGACTTCATAATAGGGAACGTCCATCGGTGTGAGCTTCCCATCCTTGTGCCGAATCCATACATCATGTTTTGGGGAAAAATCAATCGTTTTCATCTGTCCCTCCGTTGCTTTTTTGTTCTAAAATGCTATAATGCATCAAATAATCTGGGTTGCTTTTTCATCACTGTAAAAAGGATCTCAGGCCTCCTGCAGAATCGGCCTCACTGCCTCACAGATCTCGTCAAAATATATCTGACATTTTCCATCAAAAATCTGCACCGGAACCGGCTGATCCATCCCATAAAGGGAAGTGTGGCAGCCATCGCAATCGTCCTTTGTCTTGTCATGCACGATCACCTTCTCCTGCCGCAGATCGACGATCCAGTACTCCCGCACACCCGCATTAAGATACTTCCCTAATTTCACGGACATGTCTTTCCGGGCAGTTGAGTCTGATAAAATCTCGATCACGAAATCCGGTGCGCCATAAACACAGCGTCTGCGAATCTTATCCTTGTCGCAGACTACCAGGACATCCGGCTGCAACATCGTCCGGTCGTCGCAGTCCAGCTGTACATCCAGCGGAGCGTACAATGCCCGGCATGAGCCTTTCTGAGCCTTTATAAAGCTCCCAAGCTGCATGCTGATCTCAAAGCTGGCAATCTGATGAGGAGAAGAAGGCGCCGCCATATCATATAAAACACCATCAATCAGCTCAACACGCTGCTCATCCGGCAGTGCGTAATAATCTTCCAGCGTATACTCGCCCTGTCTGTGATACCTGTACGCATACTGTACACCTGCTTCTTCCAGCAGATCCTTGCAGGAACTGCCTTCTTTTTCCTCATATGTAAAAGTGGACGATGCTGCCTTCGTATCCGTTTTTTCCTTCATGCCTGGCTTTTCTTTCGTGTCTGGCATATTCTTTATACCCGGCGTTTCCTGTTTTTTCACAAAATTTCCTCCCATCTTTCCTTGCCTGCGGCAAAATTATTTTCACTCATTCTTTTTCTCTTTCGTAATTTTCCACTGCAAAAGTGACCCCGCATCTCTGCGGAGCCGCTTCTTTTCTAAGAAAAACTCTTTACGCAATTCCAAACTTCTTTTTCAGCATAAGAAGCTCCTGTTCCGCCTGATATGCCCGCTGCTCTGCCTGGTCAGCGCGTCTGCTTTCCATCTCGATGAATTTTCGTCCTTCTTCCCAGCCTTCTCTCCGGCCTTCTTCCCGGCCTTCATTTTTACTGTCTTCCATCCACTCCCTGAGTGCCTGACACATATCATAATTCCCCCTTTCGTTTATTACATGACTGGTCTCCTGGATCTTTTCAAGCTCAGCAGAATGCGCCAGATCTGAGATTGCGCAAACTGCTGTTTCAGACACATTTGAAAACGCGTCCTCGTTTTCTTTTATGAAAGCCTGAAGGCGTTCTTTCTGCCGCGCGTACTTCACGAAACCAAATACCACACGCATCTCGTCACCATATGTGTCAAGCTCGGATTCACTCATTCGGTGGACGTCATGATTAAAAGCATCCGCGAAATTGTCCTTGTTGCTGAAAAGCTGGAACGACGCTGAATCCTGCTCTCTTCCCTGTCCTCCAATTTTCCCGTCAGAAGAATACGCGTTCATTAAAGAACCAGCCGCTGATTCGTCTGCCGCCGCTAAGTGTTTTTTCTTTGCTTCCATATGTAATTTTTTAGTTTCCCCAGAGCAAGCATACGCAATCTGCATTGATGGCGTATGTAATGTATATTCATACTACTATGAATCGCAAAAGATGTCAATTATCATTTTACAATTTTATAGCACATATCTCATTCTATTCATATATCTCAAATTGTATGTTATTTCGTAAAGTGATCAAATGTTGTATCTTTCATCTTTTTTACCACAATTTCAAAACGCAATATGGAATTGCATTCAAACAGGAACCGATGGCATTTTACGCAAAAAAGCAGCCTAAGCTGCTTTTTCACTCTATCTCTGTCTTCTCTGGTGTTTTCGCTCTCCCACCATCAGCAGTGCAGCTGCCGATGTTAAGAGCACGGTAATCCATAATCCTATCGGGGTCTGATCGCCTGTCTGTACGGAATCAGTTGTCACTGAGGTAGTACTCTCAGACTCGCTTTCACTCGGTTCCTGGCTTTGCTTTTCGCTCTCCGTCCCGGTTTCGTCAGGCGCCTCACTCTGCTTCGTTTCATCAGTCTCAGGCTCTGTCGCGTCCGTCTCTGACTCTGTAACCGACTCTGTCGCGCTCGTCTCTGACTCCGTCACTGGCTCTGTTTCATCCGTCTCTGCGTCCGTCTCCGACTCTGTCACTGGCTCTGTCGCGTCCGTTTCCGCCTCTGTAACCGGCTCTGTTGTGTCTGTCTCTGCCTCCGTCACTGGCTCCGTCTCCGGGTTTATCGTGCTTGGCTTCGGCAGTGCTTCCACATTATAAATCCAGCTGCCATCTTCTTCATTTTCCAGAGGAACGGTCACCAGAAACGGCGTGAGTGTCTCATAGCCGTCCACGGTTCCGGTCTGCACAATCAGATACAGGCCTACCTGCAAATCCGCAAAAAACGCGCTCCCATCCTCTCCTGTCCGGGCCGTATCCGTAGGACTGATGTGATTGGCTGCCACATAGTCTGTCAGCGCGGCAGGCAGGGTTCTGGATGTAAGATCATCCAGCGAATAAGCGCATCCGGCAAAGTCTCCGGTGAAGCTCCACCAGTAGTCTCCATTTTTCGTTTCCGCGGCCGCTGCCAGGTACAGCTCCAGCTCCACTCCCCCGATCCCGGCTCCGGTCGTGGCATCCAGCAGCTCGACCGTGATGGACCCCGTCGCATCCAGATCCGGAAGCTCTTTTGCCCGGGCAGGCAAATTGAAAACGCAGGCCAGAATCGTCGCCGCAAGGAGGAGAGCCAGTGTAAGCGCTGCCGACATCAGCAGCCTGACAGGAGCCGGTCTCATCCGGACAGTATTTTGCTTTTCCTTCATCCGGCCCGCCTCCTTTCTTTGCTTCCGCGGCCGCCGCGCCTCCTTATTTTC
>JAJQFO010000183.1 GCA_021201095.1 Lachnospiraceae bacterium | reverse complement strand
GTAACTCTTGTAAATACTTCCCCGCCCCCCGGAGGCATCTGGATAATCATTGCTTGTTCAGAGATGTCCAGCAAACCAAGTATCTGATATTCCCGGCTATCATAGCATACTGACAGACCAATTACATCTGTATTGCCGAAGAGTTTCAATGCAGTAGATTTGTCGATCAGGCATCCGCTTGTATCCCCGCTATGCGGCACGTTATAGTTACCAACCAGAAGACGCGGATCACCGCGAATCAAGATCACATTTGCTCCCGTCTCCCTTTCCACCGTTTCTGTAATGGATATTACCTGGTCACTTTTCTGCGTCCAGAATACCATGTCTGTCAAATTCTGATCTGAGGCGGCTGCTTCCAGTATTTCCTCTGCCGTTTGCAGGGAAATACCACCATTACTCACATAGTTCCATCTGCCATCCTGGCTTTGAAAACCTCGCAATTCCCTGAATCCCATAGCAACACAAATCACCAATAACGCCATACAGATGATAATTCTCACCCAGTCAGATATCCGGGCTGCTATAGCTGTCTGTTCCGTCGATTCACATGGATATAAATATTCTTTTTGCTGACATCCGGCATCCTGTTTTCTTCTTTTTCTCATGCTCATGATACCTGCTTTCTGACCCTGTTTCCGTCCTTTACCTCGCGGTCTGACTGGGTGATAATATCCTGGTCAACTGCTCCCGTAGCTGAAATAGCCGCATAACTGCTGTTTTTATCCAGTACCGTCACTGTAACCTTCTGTGCTTCCAGCACCGTACCCAGAATCCCTTCTGTTTCCTGCACGATCAGTACATAAGTCTCATCATTGTCGGTATAAATTGCATTTACCGGAACCAGCATACTGTACTGCTCTGATTGTTTATCGAATGTCACCGTTACCTGAGCGCCAACGCAAAGCGAAGCTTTTTCTGCATCGTTGGCGCGATCTGCCGCCGAAGCGGAGCGAGGGGGCGTTTCCTCTTCCCCCAGGGAAAGTCTCTGATTGGAAGAGTCCTCTTCCATATTATCCGAGACATTCGTTGATGCCAGTAAAATAGTCACTTTCAATAAGCTCGTATCATCCTCGTCATACTGGATATCAGATATGGTTGCACCTGCGATTGATTCCGTCTCCCCATATTTTGTTACGGTTACACTGTCTCCCGCCTCAATGTATTCTTCATATTCAGCAGACACGGTGACTGTAACCTTCTTGTTTTCGGAATCCACCGCCAGCACCGCAGCCGCTGATGTGGTAGTCGTGTCACCCGTCAGGACATTTACATCCTTTACTGTTCCCGCCGTTTCCGCATACACAATACAGTCATCGGAAAGCCCATCTTCCGCGTCCGCAATTTCTTTCACCTTTTCCGCCAGCCCGCTTTCAAAAGTGTCCAGTGCCTCCTCATAGTCCGCAATCGCATCTTCCAGCGCTTCCCGCAGTTCCTTTTCTTCATCTGTACGGGAATACTGGTAGGTCTTATCCCTGCTGCGCTGATATTCATAATAAGCTGACCTTGCAGTCATGACTGCCTCCCTGGCGCTGAAAACTTCATTGCGGGTATTTTCTACATCAGAATTATCAATGTCAGAATTTTCAATCGCATCCTCCTGCCATTTGACATAGGTTTCCAGATAAGTCTTATATTTTTCAAAATACTCATACTGGGTCTCCCGCATGGTTTCCTCAAAATCGTCTTCTTCATGATCCGCTTCCGATTTCCAATACCAGCCATCTGTTTTTGTCAGATATTTCTGCCAGCTCTCATATGCATTAAGGTAAGTGTCCGCCGCATTTTCCAGATTCATCCGTTCCCTTGTCTCCCATGTATAAAACGCTTCCTGTGCCTCTGCCATCTCCTGGTTTTCGGAGAGCAGAAAAAGGACGTCACCAGCCTCTACAAAGTCACCTTCCTGCACATAAACAGTCTCAACCGTTCTCTGTGCTGGGACCGTTATGGATATTTCCTGCGTTGATTCAATTTTTCCGAACGCACTCACTGAATGGCTGATCCTTCCGGAAACCGCTTTCTGGGTCTGGACCACCGCAGTTGTCACGCTCGCTGCCGCCTGTGAAAGAAAGGTAAAGCTGACCATTACAGCCAGAAAACCGATGCTGCTATTCCTGAGCCATTTTTTCATGATTTTATCCCACTTTCTTTTATAGTAAACGACGTAAGTCATTGTTTCACTGCTTCACCTGTGAAGCGGAAATTCCCTTTTCCAGATACTCCTGTCCATTTAAAAATATCAGCAGGGCAGGAAGGAAGGTCAGCACAGATACTCCAAACGCAAACCCGATGCTTCCCGATTCGATTTCCGGCAGCAGGATGGATAATGGCCACAGGCTCTTCGTTTTTAGAAATGTCATTGGCTGCTCAATCATACTCCAGCTTTCCAGAAATCCAAGGATCATTGCGGAGAATATACCGGATTTTCCAAGCGGAAGTCCAATATAAAAAAACAATTTGACATCTCCCGCCCCATCCAGCCTGGCCGCCTCCATCACTTCGTCCGGAATTCCACAGAAAAACCGATACATAATGAAAACCGGAAATGTCGAAAATCCGCATAGCAGTATCAGCCCCAGATGACTATCCAGCAGATTCAGCCTCTGCAAAACCAGATAATCCGAGAGCATCAATACCTGAAAAGGCATCAACATCAGAACAATATACAGCCACAGCAGCGCTTTCTTCAAAGGAAACTCCCATTTTGCGAATCCCCACGCAGCTAATGTGCCAAATATAAGCTGCGTTGCCAATGATCCCGCTGTAATCTTCACGGAATTCCAGAACATTACAAAGAATTCCGGCGTGTCCAGCAAAACTTCTACATACGCTTTTAATGTCAGATAAATGGGCGTCAGCGTCAGTTCCGCATAACCGTCTCCTGTTCCAAGGATCGCGCCCAGCTTCAGGATCAGTTCATCTTCACCCATAAAAGAACCTGCTGCCAGTATGCAAACCGGAACGATCATAACCAGAACAAACAGCAGTATCAACGCTTCCATTCCCTTTCCGCAATGCTTCATATCCTTATATCCACTCCTCTCTCCAAGGTCAGCAGAGATCGTCTCCCCACGCCCTGTACAAAAGAATGATCATCAAAAGGATCACCATGCCCAGAAGCACAGATGCTGCTGACATCTTATCCAGGGACAGCGCCGCAAACCAGTTGTTAAACAGATGCTGCATCAGATACATACTTTCATGCGGATAATTGCCCGCCACCAGATAAGCCTCCCTGAACACTTTAAAGGAATTCAGCAGGGACAGCACCGCCACCGTGTAAAATACCTGCTTCATATTTGGAAGGATAATCCAGAAAAATATCCTGATTTCCCCGGCTCCATCCACACGGGCCGCTTCGTAAATATCATTTTCGATCTGCTGCAGGCCCGCTATCCACAGAACCATGTCATATCCGATATTTCTCCACAGATAACTGAGCACCAGAACCCAGAAGGACGCCCCCGAATTCAACCAGTCTGTTGTTTGAAGCCCGATCAGCGTCAACACCCCGTTTAATACGCCATGGTTATGGAATAAAAGCTTCCAGATCAGTGCCACCGACACCGCCGGTAAAGCCATCGACAGCAGCATCGCGCTTTTATAAAAATTCTCCCATCGGCAGCGCATGATCACTACTGCCAGCAGCAATGACAAAGACAGCAAAAGCGGGATACATACAGCAATAAAGCGCAGCGTATTTTTTGCCGCAAGCTGAAAGGCTGTATTTTCAAAAACTGTTTGAAAATTCTTCCATCCAACAAAAGCAGAGCCTGCATTTTCCGTCACCGAACGGCGGATTACATCCATCAATGGTACGCAGTAAAAAATAATTGTTCCGAAAAGGCTCGGTAAAATCCAAAGAAAGCCTTTCCAGCGTTTTTGATTTGTCATAGCCTCCGTTTTCTCCTTTCAGCATCCCTACTCCTTGCTTCTGACACCATTCTATCAGGCGAATATCTAAATTTAATCTAAATGGAAAAATTTCTTTATCTAATTTTCGTCTAAAAATCATTGAAGATTAGATAAAATTTAGACATTCGTAGTGTATAATGTGACCTATCAGAAGAAAAGTGCGCTTGCGGACTTTTCTTGATAGGTCAGTGGCAGAATCGAAAAGCTGCGAAGCAGCGGCAGATGTGCGGAGCACAGCTGGATTCTGGCACTTGTCACACGAAGAAATGAAATTCCGATAGTGTGACTTGTCGGAAGGAGAGACACATGAGAATATTGCTGATTGAAGATGATCTTGATTTTTCTTACGCATTGAAGATACAGCTTGTCAACCATGGTTTTGAAACGGATACCTGTACAAACGGCAACGACGGCCTGTTTTATCTGCAGCAACAGATTTACCATTTGATTCTGCTCGACTGGAAGATGCCGGTTTTAAATGGCATTGATTTTCTACAGATTATACGGGATAAGGGGATTTCCACACCTGTAATATTTCTCACCGGTATGGGCGATTTGGCGCAAAAAATTGAAGGTCTGAACCGAGGAGCTGATGACTATCTGGTAAAACCATTCGCTTTCGAAGAACTGCTGGCACGTATCCACTGTATTCTTCGTCGGCCTCAAATAATTAAGACCGGATCACCTTCTGTCGGGGACCTGTTCCTGGACACAGACAAGCAGGTCTTATGCTGCAACGGAAAAACAGTGTCCATTACTGCGCGTGAATCCGCCCTTCTGTTATTTTTCATGAGTCACGCAAACCAGACATTTTCAAGAGAGGCACTCCTTGCAAATGTCTGGAATGGAAATGCGGATGTAGAGAGCCGGAACGTGGATAATTTCATCTATCTTCTGCGGAATCATCTGAAGACGCTTAACAGTCTTGTCCAGTTAAAAACGGTAAGAGGCGCAGGATACCGATTGGAAGTAGAGGAGGTGTCTGAATAAATGTTTCGTAAACTCCGCATAAAAATGACGCTTTTCTGTATTTTTATCATCTCTCTGATTCTGTTGTCTATGACCGCTGTTTTGCTCTTTCTGCTTCACCAAAACGAAGAGCTGACCAGCTTTCAGGATTTTGAAGAAACGGTGAGTGAGCTTTATCAGGATTTCACCGGAGAAGTTGCGCTTTCCCATTCCTGGCTTGACGAGGTATGTTCGAGTAACGACCTTATCGTTTCGATCCTGGATAACGAAGAACCTCTCCTCTATCGCCAAAATCAAATGGATGCAGATATGGAGTTGTTGTTTGCCCAGGCACGGGAAACAGCTTTAAATGAATACGCCGTCTCAGAGCTGTCGGTCGCAGACGGTTCTTCGCTTGTGCATAAAGAGTTCCAAATGAATAAAAGCTCTAATGGAATCAGCAAAAGCTGTCAGGCATCCGTGGCCTATATTTCCACAAATTATTCTGTTCTCTGTATCACTGCTATCCGCTTCCCCGTATCACAAAATATCTGGACAAACACCCTTTATCGGTCAGTTATTCTGACCACTTTATGCGCTATTTTACTGTTAAGTTTGCTGTCATTCTTCCTGATCCGCTATCTGGTTCATCCATTAGAAGAAGGGCATAAGCGCCAGATCAATTTCTTTGCGGATGCTTCACACGAACTGCGCTCGCCCCTGGCTGTACTGATTTCATCTCTGTCTGCAATGGAATCCTGCCCAGAACGGGGAAAGGAACTTCTTCAAACTATAAAAAAGGAAAGCCTGCGTATGCAGCGCCTTGTAAATGATATGTTCACACTTGCCTCCCTGGATAATGGCAAGATCGCAATCCATAAAACAGAAGTCTGCCTGTACACTCTGTTTCTGGAAGCATATGAAAAATTTGAAGCGGCTGCAATTCACAAGAATATTTTTCTGGAAATCTCAATTCCTGAAAAATCCGACGCTACGGCATATTGCGATCCAGAACGTTTAACACAGGTTTTCACGATTTTATTTGACAATGCTGTTTCCTATACTCCTGAAGGCGGGCATATTCTGGCTTCTATCTTAGAATCTCACAACAAATTTATTATTACAGTGAGTGACAGCGGACCAGGCATCCCAGACGAAGCAAAAGAGAAAGTGTTTTCGCGTTTCTACCGATATGATCAGTCCAGAACCGATAAAAATCATTTCGGGCTAGGGCTAAGCATTGCAAAAGAGATTATAGAACTGCATGAAGGCATCATCGCTGTGCAAGATTCAGTGGAAGGCGGAGCAAAATTTACTGTAGTGCTGCCTGTATATGCCAACAGTAAACAAATATTGCTTCGCTGATTTGCCTCTTATTTTTGCTAAGTGGTCATTTTGACCACTTACCTTTTCTTTCATTTGTCCTTTGTCCGCATTTAGAAACACAAAAATGAGCATCCATGATAATAATTCCACAAATACCACTTTTGCTCTCATTTTTTCCTTAAAAATAAGGCTTTCTAAGCCCTTAAATGCAGACAAATCCCTGTCAAAGCAAAAGCGTCCGTATAAATCTTAAAAAGTCTTAACGCAACTCTATCAATCTGGTAAGGTGGCAATATGACCCTTTACCAGTTTAAACTATATCATTCAGACAGAATAGAAAAGCCGCCTCCAAAGAGACGGCCTCCGCTATCTAATAACAAATCATTGATAAATCATTTCTGTCCTGATAATTTCCTCGGCACGGTTCTGGATGTTTCCCATACGCTGCACCCAGTCCCACCAATCACGGCCCTTCAAATCCTCAGTCACACCTTCAGCATCCTTCATCTGATCAATGATGACTTCCAGGCGCGCCTGTGCCTGCTTATTCAGATCGGCAAGATATGCCCAGAGTCTGCCGGACAGAAGCAGATCATTATACGCTACCGGACGGCATTCCTTCAGATACTCTCTGTGAATCCGTCCCCACTTCCCTATGGAGCGCTGTTCTTCCGGCTCTGCTTTTGGCTTGTCCAATATCAGGTCAGGAATGTAATAATCTCCAACAAGCACGTAGTCCAGGCCGTTGCTGTCGTCATGAATCCTTTGTTTCAAATCGTTCATTTTGTTCCATCCTTTCCACCCAGTTGCACAAAATTACAATCGTCTCATAATTTACATTGATATATGTACGCCACCCGCACGCCCTCCTAAGACATCTTTTGCAATCAGATCACTCCACTCAAAATCATCGGTATCCTCTCTGGCGACCACAAAATTCCCGGCGCGCTGGGTAAGCTGCGCAAAAT
>JAJQFO010000195.1 GCA_021201095.1 Lachnospiraceae bacterium | reverse complement strand
GTAAAGCCAGGTAATGACGCTGCCCAGTGAATAATGGTTAAAGCTATTCATGGCGTTATTGCTGCCAAATCCGTCCGCCTCCGTATAGCTGTTCCAGCGCTCCCAGACGGTTGTCGCCCCCTGAGTAACCGGATAGAGCCATCCGGGGTAAGCGGTGGAGGTGAGCAGCCGTCCCGCAGTTTCCTCGTATCCGCCCGCGCTCAGCATCGCGTTCAGCACGCCGGTGCCGAAAAATCCGGTCTGTACGGTGTAACCGCTTTCCCGAACCTTGCGGTCCAGATGCGCGTATGCCTGCTGCTTATATATTTTCTTGCATGTTTCCTTGTATGGCTCCAGACAGGCTTCTGGATCGATTTTCCGGGATATTTCCAGGTTTGCCTCCCGATCCACGTTCCGAGACACGCCCTGCTTCGATCCCCGTTCTACATTCCGAGACACGCCCAGCTCCGATCCCCGTTCTGCATTCCGAGACACGCCCAGCTCCGTTTCCTGTTCCGCATTTTGATACTCGCTCAGTTCTGCTTCCTGATCTGTACTTTTATCCGCTTCCCGATACACGCCGCAGCTCAATGCGATCGCATAGCTTCCCTGCGTGTCGCAAAGCTTCCCGTCCGCCGTCAGCGTCCGTCCGGTCTCCGGCTCCAGAAATGTCTCATTCCAGAATTTCTTAGTCTGAGCAGCGATCCTGGCATATTTTTCCGCGTCCTGTTCCTTTCCCAGAACCGTTGCGTAGGTTTCCATCCTCTTCGCATCTCTGTAGTAGAAAGCGTTCCAGATCAGCTGGTTGTCGGTCTCTTCCATGGCCAGCCAGTCGCCCAGGCCGAAATCCGCCATCATCCCCGGCAGTCCGGTCGCAGCGATCGCCGTCATCCAGCGGTCCATCGCGTCATAGTATTCCCGGATCACATCCGGATCTCCATATTGCTGGTAAAGCTCCCATACCATCAGGATCATCGCGCTCTCATAGGTGATCCCGCCAAAGCCTCCGCCGATCGGGGCAATGTCTGGCAGCCGGCCGTTTTCCGTCTGCAGATCGCGCATCATATCCAGATAGCGCAGATAAAAATTCTTTGTATCGCACTGATAACCGGCGGCTTTGCAGAAAACATGCGTATCGCCGACCCAGCCCATGCGCTCGTTTCGCTGCGGACAATCGGTCGGGATGCTGATAAAATTGCACTGCTGACTATAGCCCACATTAGATACCAGCCGGTTCACCAGCTCATCGCTGCAGCAGAAGCTGCCGGTTAGCTGCGGCACGCTCGAGAGCAAAATGCTCTGCACATCTTCCAGTGCCGAAGGCTCCTCAAGGCCGCTGATCTCAATATATCGATATCCATGGAAGGTAAACCGCGGCTGATATACTTCTTCTTCTCTACCTGCGCAGATATAGACGTCAATGTTCGATGCCTCCCGCAGATTTGCCTGCAGAAGTCTTCCCGCCAGAGCGCCGTATTCCGCTTTGTCCGGATAAAGCATCTCCGCAAAGCGCAGCACCACGCGCTGTCCTTCCTTCCCATGCAGCCGGATGCGAGGCACACCTGCGATCTCCTGCCCCAGATCATAAATATAGATTCCCTTTGCAGGCTCCGCCATGGACTTTGCAGTAAAAACCTCCGCCTCCCGCACAGGAGCCTGATAACTCCCGACCAGCTCCGGCTCCGTGGCATTCACTGCTGGCCAGGGCGGCATCGCTGTCCGGTTTTCTTCGATAAACACTGGCGCAATGATTTCCGGACATTTCCATCCTTCGATGGAAAAGCCAGGCATGGAAAACTGCTCCCAGATTCCGGCTTTGCGGGCGTCATACTGTTCTCCGTTAAAAAATCCGGCAAATCGATAAGGGCCTTCTCCGTAATACTGCCATTCCCGGGCGTTGGTTGTAATCACGTCTCTGGTGCCGTCCTCATAGTGCAGCACCAGCTTGCAAAGAAAGCTCATCCGGTCGCCCCAGTAATTGTAATTCGATAAAGTATAGGTAATCGAATCGCTCCACCAGCCGGATGCCAGGATGCAGCCAATCGCATTGCTTCCCTCGCGAATCAGCTTCGTCACATCATAGGTCTGGTAATACAGATGCTTGTCATACTGGCTGTCGCCGGGAGCGAAATACTCCCCCGACACCAGCTGTCCGTTGATCCGGCACTCATAGATTCCTCTTGCCGTCGCATAGAGTCTGGCTGATTTGATCTGCCTCGAGGCCTGAAATTCCCGGCGCAGCATGGGAATGGAATGCTTCGACGGATCCGTTATTTCCATCACGCCACCGGCTCCGTCCTCCAATATTTCCCCATGCATTGCTGCATTTGAGGTCTCGTCTGAAGCCTTCCCATGTTCTGTATCCAACGACTCGCACTGAGCCTTCCCCTGAGCCGCATCCACTGACGCGTCCAGAATCTTCCCCTGCTCTGTATCCAGCGCCTCACCCGGAACATTCCACTGTTCCGCATCCAATATTTTTCCCTGCTCCGTATCCAGCGAAACAATTTCCGCACATGGCTTCCGCAGGTTCCGCACGCGCAGCCCGTCAAAGGATGCCCGTGTCCCTTTCCCGGCGTAATATCCGATCTCACAAAGTCTCGGATAGGTTGTCACATCCGTAGAGCCCAGCGGGTTCAGGGTTCTCGGCCCTTTCACGGTACCGAAGAATGTCTGCTGCTCAACCTCGTCGATTTTGATCCCATCCACATAAGCATAGGCCGTATTTCCGCAGACCTCGACGGTCAGCTTATGCGGTTCTCTTTTATTTTCTTCGGTAAGGATGCGCTCCCCGGTCTCCATTCCAACCACCGGAATGACTGCCAGCGGCACATCCGCCCGGTCGGCACGGTCATACCCTACTCGATAAATCTCCACGTTCGCAGGGTTCGTCCCGATGTTCAGCACATAGCTGAAATAATTTTCTCCGGCCAGCCCCAGTTCATTCTTCTCCATATCCTGCAGCCTCGGATCATTGGCTCCAAACACAATCCCCGCGCGGTCGCCCTTTTGCACGCAAATCGTACTTTCCAGCACGAAAACGCTGACCGTCTCGCTCGCCACCGAATATTCCGGCGCACCGATCCACCGGGCGCCTTCCCAGGCCTTCATGGACGAATCCAGCAGCCCTGTCTCAAAGCAGCCCGCCGCCGCGTCCGATTCCCCATCCTGATTCCACGCGGTAACCAGCACCTTGTATGCCGTCTCCGCGCACAGAGCTTTTCCCGCATAACGGATGCCGATGGAACGGTCGGTCTCCAGCACGCCGGTGTCCCAACAGATTTCGCCGCTGTCGCTTCTGCGCACCTGCACTCTCGCCCGCTTCTGGTGCATGCCCGGCTCATCAGACTGAAACTTCCAGGAAAACACCGGCTCCCTCTCGTCCAGTCCCAGCGGGTCTATCATCTGATTTACTCTGACTTCACTGATTTGAAATGACATAATTCTTTTCCCATCCGATACTATCAATTATAATCTTGTGCCGCCCGAATGGTTGATCTTTCAACCATCCAGGGCGGCACCTCACAGTTCGTCCGCTATGATCGATTGATATAATTGTAGGCTTCCCATCTGCTATTGTCTTCGATGTGCCTGGCACTTTTTCATCCGCTATGATTTTCGAAGAGCTGCGGGATCTCACTGAATTTCAAACTCCAACAGATCCGCCGCGCCCTCTCCCTGATACTCAATATACAAAGGATAAACGCCCTTTACTTCCGCGGTAATCTCTGCCCAAAGCTCTGTCCACTCCTGGGCAGGAGCGGCCTCTATCCGGACAAGGGGCACGCCTCCGATGTCCGTTGAGACGCAAAAAGTTCCCGTCCCTTTTCCACGATAGCGGATCCCGATCCGTGCCGGGAAATCCAGATCAAAATATTTAAAGCCCGCGATTGAGCCATCCCTCATATTTGCGATATGCTGATCCGGATGATCCTCGCGGTCTTCGCCATCCTGGGTAAAATATGGGTGAACCTCCGATACAGAAATACCCTCGGCGTACTGCAGGGTTCCCTCCCTGCTTAGCAGGTTGCAGGCGATCCGCGCCTCATATTTTCCGCGCCCCAGAAGAGGTCCCGCATTTAATCCGCAGCTGGTCATCTCCACCTGTGGGATACTTCCATCCTCCAGGATCTGGATTTTTTCTGCGCAGCCCTGCCGGGAATACATGTGGCGGTTGGTCTGTCTGTGGTAAAAAACATACCACTGTCCGTTGATTTCCACGAGACTTCCGTGTGTATTTCCCGTGTAATTTAAAGCTTCCTCCTCATCGCGGTCATTCAGGCCGACATCCCCGTTGGAGACAATCGTACCTCCATAGGAAAAATCCCGATCCGGATAATCACTTACAGCATAACACAGCTCATGACTTTTGATTGAAGAATAGATCAGATAATATCGTTCTCCAGTTTTCCGCATGGAAGACGCCTCAAAAAACTCATGCCCTTCAAACTCGGTGCCGCTGCCGTCCTCCACGCCAGGAATCAGCATGCGGGAGCCGTTTTTCACCGTCAGCATATCCGGCATCAGCTCCGTCACCATCCCTCCGCTCATGGCCGGGGCCGGAAGGGAAAGCTGTTCCCAGAAGGATCGTCTGGGAGCAAATCCGGAGTAAAGATACACGCGGCCGTCATCATCTATAAAGATTCCGGGATCAAACTGCGTCCCGTCTCCTTCCTTTCTGCCCAGAAGAGCTCCGTCGCTGTGGTGAACGTACCCGTAAAACTGGTACTTGCCCGCCGGCGTATCGCATACCGCCACCGAGATGACGCCAAAATAATCAAACGCATAGTAAAGATAATATCTTCCGTCCGGCCCCTGGATCGCATCCGGCGCAGGCAGTGCCCGATGATCTCCGTCGCAGAGGGGCTCCTGAAATTTATTATAAATCTCGCCTTCATACCGCCAGCTGCCCAGGTCATCCAGGGGCGCCGACCAGCATACATAATTCAATTCGCAGAAGCCCTTGCCGTTAAAACGGTCATGGCTTCCATAGATATACACCCGGCCGCCAAACACCCGCGGCTCCGCGTCCGGTATGTATTCATAGCTTGGAAGATAAGGGTTAAAAGCCTGCGTCTTCATCTGGTATTCCTCCGTATCCTCACGACGCCGCCTTCGCGGTTTTGTGCGTCAGCCGGTTCAGGATGTTCTGGATCGTGCCGATCTGTGCAGAGAATGCATAGAAGCCAAGCACGAAAACGCCCATGATAATCTGCTGCCAGCCGCCTGCCCCCAGGTTCAGGCAGTTCAGTCCGTAGTTCAGGATCTCCATTCCGATAGCCGCTATGATGATTCCGATCACATCGCAGCTGGCCATCCCGATAAAGGTGCCCATGAACACCGGGACGATATAGGAGAACATGATCGAAGAAGTCGCGAGGCTCGACTGAGGCTCCACCGAATTCTGCGAAACATAGATAATAGCCGCAAGTCCAAGAATAATGCCAGAATAAATATAAGTGATAAAAATATTCTTCTTCTCATCAATACCGATATTGACACCCGCACTCTGGTTGTTGGAGAGAATCTTGCCCTTTCTTCCCGCAGAGGTAAAGTAAGTGAAAAGCACAAAGGCCGCAGCCGCAAGCGCTGTCGGAAAAAATACCCCGGGGATCCGCCCAAAGAACGACAGCGAAGCATTCGAGTAAAATGTGCGGATTCCGTTCGCGTCAAAAACCAGATAGGTCAGTGATTCATACAGAAGCGTCGTTCCGATCGTGCAGATGATAATCGGCAGACGTCCGAAAATATAGACCAGAGCCGTAAAGCAGCTTAAGATTACAGCCACAACGACAGCCACAATCAGAGCCACCCATGCGCTTTTCACATTCATTCCGACATTTCCCCCGATAATCGCCGCAAGAATCATCGTCGCACCGCCGGAAAAATCAAAACGTCCGTTTTTTAACTGCAGCCAGATGGCCAGAGCCACACAAATCGTCATACACGCATTGATAATGACCTGCCTGACCAGATCATAAGACAGAAAAATGAGTTTACCGTTTACATAACATTTTTCAGTGGAAGCTGTGATCGCCAGCATCACCAGAAACATCAGCACCGGGAAAAGCAGGGTCAGCCCGGTTTTCTTTATTATCTTCATCATAATATCCCTCGATTCCCAGCCCCGCGGGGAAAAGCTTCCCGGGCTGTCTCAATTACACAATAGGTTGTTCGCCGCGCCCTGCGCTTCGCGCAAGGGCTGTGGAAATGCCCCTCCCTTGCGGTCGGCGGCAGCTTGCGCCGTTCATGATAAAACGCTGCGCGTTGGAACGGCGCGGGCGCGGCCTTCGTCGTCACTCTGCGAGTGACGACAATAATTACTGCAGATCTTCGATGGTCATGTGGGAGAGGAGGTCCTTCAGATCCGCATAGGTGGCTTCTTCATTAGCGTAAGCGGTCATGTTCAGGACTTCTTCAGCGGTGAACATCGCATCGTCCGCGTTGGCGGTGTAGTAGATGCTGTTCTGGAAGATTTCCATATCCTCATCACTGTTGATGCAGAACTGAGAGCAGCTGACGCGCTCTGCGTCTTCCGGCTGATCAGCGAATTCCACGCCATTGATTGCGTTCAGGAGAAGTACCAGCGGATATGTGATGGACTCGACTGCGGTTACCATGTTCTGCTGGAAGGTCTGGGTGCCATTGCTGCCGAAGTTCTCTTCTTCTCCGCCTTCAAAGCCGGTCGTGAAAAGCTTCAGGTCTACACCGGACTGTACCATGGTCGGATATACAAAGCTGGTGCCTGCTGCAAAGCTGATAATCGCCTGCGCATCCGGATGCTTTGAGAAATAGGTAGAATCCATAGTAGTGAACTGCAGAATATCTGTTTCTTCATCCAGCGGGTCTACTGTGATCGGGGTTTCCGCCGTCTCATTATATTCTTCTACAGCTGCTACAAACTGATCTGCTAAGGTCTGCTGCGACGGATACGCCCAGGACGGGAAAATAGTCATCGAAACATGGGTGATCGGTTCTTCCGCTCTCTCATTGTACTCAATCAGGCTTTCAAAAAAGGTTGTGCCGCCCGTTACATCATCCGGAGCCTGTCCGTCGATTACCGTACCAACAAAATAATCACTCTGGAACACCTGCTCATATGCGCTGGTGTAGGAAGTATCATAATCGCACAGATAACCTCCAATATATACTCCTGCTGCTTCACACTCGGAAACAATGGATGTCATACCCAGATCCATCGTACAGATGATTCCATCTACGCCGGAAGAAATCAGCTCCTGGACTGTAGTCAGATTCGCCGCTTCATCTGTCATGGACAGAACTGTATAGGTAAAGCTGACATTCAGAGTATCCGAAAGAGACTCCAGATACGCTTTCGTTGCGTCCACTGCCAGACCGGAATCCTGGTAGAACGCTACGCCGATCGTGCATTTCTTTCCATCCGCCGCCTGAGCTGTAACACCGCCTGCCAAAGACGCTGTCATTGCGCCGGCGAGCACAAGGGATGTGATTTTTTTCATGGTTTTCATGGTAAAATTTCCTCCTTCTTTGCTGTCACTTGTTTTGATTTGTATTTTGCCTTTTGTTCTATTTCACCGCTATCGCGGAAGAAATCACTGTTATAAACTCTCTGGTAAGTCTCAGTCATGTATGAACCACGAACCATAACTGTGAGGCTGTGAAAAAGTTACTGCACGCCGGCACCGCTGCAGTATAAAGCATCGGCTTCGGGGTATGTCGATTGACGGCAACGCAGTATAGAAAGATTTAGACAAGTCCAATGTAAAAATTCATTCTTTAACCGGTCCTTACCTCGGCAGCACACCGTCCTTCTTGCGGCAGGTCACCAGGACTATCGCGAGAAAGATGACCGCTTTCACAAAGTTGATCATGTTCAGATCTACACCCATCGTAGTCAGGTCATTCGTCAGCAGCACATAGGTAAATGTACCGATCAGGGCGCTGCTCACCTTGGATTTCATACCGCCGGAGAGAGGCATCCCGCCCAAAATCAGGCAGATCATGATATCCATCGCATAGCCGCTCCCGGTTCCCTTTCCGGCGCTGCCGGTCCGCATCAGCATCACAAAGGTGCCGATCGCCACACAGGCGCCAAAAGCCATATAAGCAAGCACCTTGTATTTGGTCGTCGCCACGCCGCTCTGCGCGGTGGCCAGCTCATTCGCTCCGATTCCCCTGGTATACTTGCCCAGCTTCGTATATTTAAAAAAGTAAGTGACCAGAATGACAACTGCAGCTATGCAGATGACCAGTACCAGGTTGTATGTAGACCGGTTTGCCGGTTTGATCGTCGCCTGCATCGAAATGGAGTTTGTGCCGGTGCTTTCCATCAAAAGCAGCTGTGCGCCGGTAAAGAAAAACATCAGAAACAGGGATGTCACGATCGACGGCAGCTTCAGCCATACCGCCACCGCACCGTTAAACGCGCCGCAGACCAGGGCCAGCGCAAGGATGGCCAGAAATCCAACAACCACGCCGAACGTGCCGCCGCCCAGCTTATTCGTGATCATGATCAGCAGAATCGCGTAGACGCCGACCTGCTGACCCACGCTCACGTCCATGTATCCCATTGAATACACGAATACCGCGCCCAATGCGATAATAGAATAGGTCGCCGCACTCTGTAAGACCGTCCCCAGGTTGTAAGACAGTCTGGAACCGCTGAAAACCAGAAACAGGATAAATGTTACTATCAGACCCGCATACGCGGCAATGTCATACACATGCTTTGCCAGAAACTCTCTGGAGAAGATTCCTGGAGCTTTTGTTGTTTCATTCATCGTCCTTCTCCTCCTTAAATCACATATTCGATCATGTCGTTTTCTGTCAGGGTCTCGCTTCTCATAAATTCACCGGATACCTTAAAGTCCTTCATAATGATGATCTTGTCCGCCATACCGATCAGCTCCGCCATCTCCTCGCTGATCAGCAGAATTGCTTTTCCTTCCTTTTTCATCTGGGCGATCAGCGCGTACATCGATTGTTTCACACCGATATCCACGCCTCGCGTCGGGCAGTCCATGATGATCACATCCGACCCCTTTGCCGTCCACTTTGCGAAGGAAACCTTCTGCTTGTTACCGCCGCTCAGGGTATTGACCCATTGCTTTTCGCTGTTACATTTGATCCGGAAGGACTCGATCTCCTTATCCGCCAGCTTCTTCTCCGCTTTCGGGCTGATGTAAGTCGCGTGCGAAAGTGCCGGTATGGAAGGCATAACGATGTTTTCACCGATGGAAGCCTCCAGAATCAAAGCCTCCGTATCACGGTTTTTGGAAATATAACCGATGCCGGAATTGATCGCCTCGTAGCAGCTTTTTATTTCCTTTCCGTTTCGAATCACGCGCCCGGATGAAAGCTTCTCCAGGCCAAACGCCGCGCGCCCTACCTCATGCATTCCGCAGCCGCTTAAGCCGCCAAAGCCGATGATCTCGCCCTTATGCAGCTGCAGCGAAAAATCCTGAATATTCCCGCAGGAAACATGCTCAAGCTCCAGCGCCACCTCCGGCTGATGGGAGGTATCATAATCATCGCGGTAATAGGCCTCCCCGATCTCCCTGCCGACCATCATAAAACGGATTTTTTTCTCCGCATCCTTCTGATCCATCTCCTCGCGGTTCAGGTGCCCGATGATCTCCCCGTCGCGCAGCACCGTCAGATCCGTACACTGCTCCAGAATCTCATCCATATCGTGCGAAATGAAAATGACCGTCTTGCCCTCATCCTTCAGCCTGTGGATCAGCCGGTACAAAATCTTACGGCCATCCAGAGAAAGCGCCGTCGTCGTTTCATCCACCACAAAGACCTGCGTATCATCCGACACGCAGCGGACAATCTCAATCAGCTTGCGGTCCTCAAAACCATACTTGTTGATATTGTCCTCCGCCCGGATATGGGAAATCCCGAAAGAATCCAGCATTTTCTGGGCTTCCTGCGTCACCCTTTTCATGTTGATAATCCCAAATCTGGTGAACTCATCGAACCGCCCTGCAAAAATGTTTTCTGCCACGGTGCAGCCCGGAATCGTATTCGCCTCCTGCAGCACCATGCTGATGCCCTTTTCCTGCGCCTCCACCATCGTGGACGGACTCCATGGCTGGCCGTGATAAAGCATCTCGCCGCTGGACGCCCTCTGCATCCCGGAGATGATTGATGTGATCGTGGACTTGCCGCTGCCGTTTTCACCGACCAGCCCGCGGATTTCTCCGGTGTAGAATTTCACATCCACATTCTTAAGTGCTTTTGTGGGGCCGAAATTCTTGCACATGTTTTTTACTTCAATTACTACCTGTTTTTCCATGTCTGCTCCCATCTGTTCTGAATCCGTACCAGTTGCGACACGCTTTGCGCTCTCATGAATCATCATGCTGTAGCTTTCAGGGGTGCCTCGCACCGGGTACGAGGTACTATCCTGAATCGTTACGGCTCTTCACTGTGAAAATAAATCTCCGTCCGTGCAGCTGCCGTTTTGGTACTTTTTTACATTATTGAAGCTCTCTGATGTGTCCCTATGGGCAAAATTATAACAGTTCGACGTTTTTTCCCGCAAGTTCACTGGTTTCTTTTTCTCTGAATACTTTTTCAGAAAAAAGAGTTTTTTCGGCCTGCCATTTTTCTCATCCGTTTTTTTCGCATGAAAAAATGTTCATTTCCGGTTGTTTTTTCATCTTTCTTTCGGTACAATAGAAAAATAACGTACATTTTTCAATTTTCGATATCTAACCAGAAAGAAGGGCGCGTACCCGCACCCGTATACATCCAAAAGAAATGTGCTTCGCCTCACCTGCCAGCCCATAAGCTGCAAGAGGCATATTTTTCGCGTAACAAAAGAGCAGGAAACTGCGTTTCGGTAAGAAAGGAGCCCGCCATGGCAGATGAGCGATACGAAGTGATTCAGTTTTCCCCGAAAATCCCTGTAAAGGTGTTTGTCCATAAGGTAGGCGTTGTCGCGAGCCACTGGCATAAGAGCCTGGAGCTTCTCCTGGTACTGGACGGGCAGATTACGATCACTGTCGACGGGCAGACCTACGACCTGAAAAGCGAGGATCTGATCCTCATCAATTCCAACAGCATCCATGAGATTCACTCCCAGAGCGCGGTCATGATCGCCGTGCAGCTGAAGCTGGAAATGTTTACACTTTTCCACGATAATCCGGAAAGCCTGTTTTTCGACTGCAACAGTGTAAAAAGCAAAAACCCGGAGGCTTTCTCCGGGCTGCGCTTTGGGATTGCACAAATGGTTCATGAAAACAGTCACCGCGATGAAGGCACCGATTACAAAAATATGTCCCTCAGCTATTATCTCATCGGGGAGCTGATGGATCATTTTAAGGTGCAGGAGACCGAGGAAATCCGGATCCAGAAAAAATACATGGCACGCCTGACGCAGATTGTGGAATACATTAATACGCATTATCAGGAAAATTTCAGTCTCCGCGACCTTGCGGAGAGCCAGCAGCTCTCCGTTCCCTACCTGTCCAGCTTTTTTAATAAGTATATGGGGATCAATTTTTCCCAGTACTATACGAATGTCAAGCTGGAGCATGCCCTCCAGGAGCTGATGGAAACCGATCACCCGCTTGAAATCATTGCCCAGAACAATGGATTTGCAGAGGTTCACACATTCGTCCGCTGTTTTAAAAAGAAATATAATCAGACTCCCGGCGCATACCGCAGGGAGATGATCCGCGATGCTTCGGAGCAAAAAGCAGGCAGCAACCTGAATTATTATCTTCTGGAGCCTGGCAATTATCTGCATCTCCTTACCAAATATCTGCCTTCGGACGGCGGGCACCATCAGGCACCCGCCACAGAAAAAACAGAGGCCGTGAACATTGGAACGATCTCCATCACCCGCCCGACGCGTAAGCTGCGCCACACGTTTAAAACATTCATTACTGTAGGTAAAGCGAAAGATCTCTTAAACCACGAGATTCAGGAAATGCTGCGGGACATCCAGTCCGTGGTCGGCTATCAGTATATTAAATTCCATGGGATTTTTTCGGATGACATGCTGGTCTGCACCCGTTCCGGCGGTGAGCTGCATTTCCGCTTTACTTTAGTGGATTCTGCCCTCGACTTTCTGCTCTCTATTGGATTAAAGCCGATGATCCAGCTGTCCTTTATGCCGCTGGCTCTGGCCAGCGACCCGGATAAGAATGTGTATCAGTCCCCTTTTAATACCAGTCCGCCTGCGGATATCAATGAATGGAATTTTCTTGTAGAGAGCTTCATCCGCCATCTTTTCTTCCGTTATGGAGAGGAGGAGGTCCTCTCCTGGCTTTTCTGTGTCTGGAATGAGCCGGTCACACCCGCGAAAATGTTTGGTTTTGACAATGACAGGCTGTTTTTCGATTTTTACCGAGACACCTTCCGCACAGTAAAATCCGTCCACAAGAAGCTGGTATTCGGATCTCCTTCGCTGCTTTTTCTTGTTGAGTCAAATTTAACGTGGATAAAGGATTTTCTGGCCTATGCGGACCGGGAGAACTGCCGTCCGGAGTTTTTGAACATCCACTATTATTCTGATATCATTCCGGAATCGTCGGATGATTTTGTCGCGGCAAAGACAAGAGCCTCCCGATTCCCGACACGTACGGATGATTTCAGTCTGTTCATCGGCAGCATCCGCAAAGTCTTCCGTTCCTGCGGCTACGGAGATGTGCCCGTTTATATGACCGAGTGGAACTTTACCATGTCCCACCGCAACCTGATCAATGATACCTGCTTTAAGTCCTGCTATATCATGAAAAATCTGCTGAAAAATTACGACCGGCTCGACAGCTTCGGATACTGGAGCCTGACGGATCTGATGGAAGAGCACGAGCTCCCGGAGACACTGTTTCACGGCGGGCTCGGCATTTACACGATGAACGGAATCCGCAAAAATGTATTTTATACATTTGCCTTTGCAAGCAGGCTCGGAGACGACCTCCTGGATTCCGGAGATGGCTATTTCATCACCAAAAAATCCGGAAGTATCCAGATCATCACCTACAATTACATCCATTACGGGGATCTGTTTGCCTCCGGAGAATTGTTTGATATCAACGAAACCAGCCGCTATTCCGCATTCAACATGTCGCGCCGTCTCTCCCTCTCTCTGCGCCTGTCCGACTCGCCCAACGGGCGCTACGAGGTAAAGGAATATTTTGTAAACCAGAAATACGGCTCCGCGTTTGACCTCTGGGTGAGCTTCGGCGGCGCAGAGCCTGGCGCTGCCGACACCCGGCTTCTGAAAAGCCGCGCCGTCCCGGAAATGCGCTGTGAATATAAAATAGTAGAAAACCACACGCTCCATTATCAGGTGACACTGGAGCCGCTGGAGATACGGTTTACGGAAATACGGCTGCTGGGGATGTGAATCCTTCTGCCAGTATACCACACTCTCACGACGTGCAGGAATTTATTTTTGACGTGAACTGCCCATCGTCGGCTCCCAACAGGTTCGCGACATTCTGGAAGCTGCAGCGGTCGATCACTAATCCGTTTTGCCAACTCGTCCCCCTTCCTATTCAGGCCGGCCGATACACAATATTATTCGTATTTCCGTCCTTCACAATTAAACCTGTCTGCGTTAGCAAAGAAAGATATCGATATACCGTAGACGCTGATTTTCCCAGAAGCTTTGCTGCCTCCTTTGGGGAAATCTGACCATTTTCCTCAATGAATTCCACCAGGGGTGCTACTTTTTTCATGTTCACTTCAGTCAAAACTTCGGTCAAAACTTCGGTCAAACTTCGGTCATTCTCCTGACCCGTTTTTTTCTCATCAGTTGTTACGATGAAACCTGCACTATCCTGCCCGTCTGAGGACCTGCCTTCCTGAATTCTTTCTTTTTTCAAAAAATCCTCATGTATGAACAATCTTGTAATAAAATAACTTCTGCTTTCGTCTGTCTCAAACTCCGGTTGCGGCGAACCATTCTTTTCAAGCGCATCCAAAATCTTTTTAAATCCCGTATTCCGCCCTTCTGTAAGATGAAGCTCTTTCAGGAAATCTCCGATTCTGCGGTTCCTGTATCTGCGATTGGTCACACGGTAATTCTTTAAGCCTTCCGGGGTGACGGAACGATCTGGTCCTGGAAAACTCAATATTTCGATTCGGTCATTCTCCACGCGAACTTCAATCGGCTCACGCTCATCATACGCACGATGATAGACGGCATTTGACAGACTTTCCTCAATCGCAGCAAATGGATAATTAAAAAACCGATCTGCTTCTGCTCTGTCCTCGTGTTTTACTACCATTTCCGATATGACCATGTTTCTGATATAGCGCAAAGCATTCCTGAGCATATCATGAATCGGGCCTTTAAAGGTCTGCTCAATAATTTGATCTCCGCCCAGTCCTTTGGGAAACATGACAACATCTATCTGTGTATATGGGAAAAACTTATCCGGTTCCATGCTAAAAAACATCAAACCAATATTTTTGGGCTTTCTGTATTCCGGAAGATCGCTGATAATATTCATGTCTCTGCATACCTCAATAAAATCTCCGGTCATTGCTTTCTCATAAAGAGAACTGTTCACCTCTTTTAAATATTCCTGAACCAGAGTGATATTCAGATCCGCAATCTCAGCCTGATGATTCACCCGATCATCGAAAGGTATCCGGTTCGCAAGACTAAACAAATCCCGCTCCTCATCGCTGGATGGCTCCACTGTGCTGGATAACTTCCGTATATAGTGGATGCGCTCCTTATTATCTTTTTTCATCGTCTTTGGCGAGGAATACGGTCTGCTGTCTCCTCCCGGACACCAGAGAATAATAAATTGTCTGTCATTATATTCCACAACTTCAGCAATCGGAAGATAGGACGGCCTGATCAATTTGCACTTTTCCAGGATATCTTTCTGGTAGGAGTCGATTCTATCTGGCGCGACTCCCTTCAAAGGATATTGTGGCCGACCGTCCTTTTCCTGTACTCCGATAACAATATAGCCGCCTCCCCAATTGTCCAGATCATTTGCAAACGCGCACACAGTCTTGAGAGAAGCTGCGGCATCCCATGTTTCTTTAAATTCAATTCTTGCCCATTCCACAACATTCCCGGACAATAATGTTTTTATATTCGTTGGTATCGCCATATTGTTTCACCCCAATTCTTTCCTGGTTCTTCATGATGGTCTGATTCTAACATGCACAGTCTGAAATAGCAAGATACACTTCTGCATCGACGTTGTTAGCTGCAGAAATAACTACAGGAATGGCGTCATATAAAAAGGCAAACAAAAAATATCCTGATCCTTCCGGATGTCCTTTGTGTAAATCAGATAGCGGTTGCGGATTCTGGAGGAAAACTTTGTCTGAAAAGCATCCAGGGAAGCATGCGTCTGATAGCCGGACGACTTCACCTCCAATGGGCAGATTTTTCCTTTCCTGGAAATCAGAAAGTCCACCTCATAGTTCTGCCGGGATGTCTCCTTGGGAAATGTATAATAATACAGCTCATTTCCGGCTGCCTTCAGCATCTGCGCAACCATGTTCTTATAAAGATACCCCAAATCCGCACTCAGATGATCATTGAGAAGCTTTTCATAAATTTCATTTTCTGTATAATCGCTGTCCTTGAATGACAGTGTCACAAATAATCCCGTGTCAGCCAGAAAAAGCTTATACCGCCGCGGGTCTTTATGAAGAGCCATACCAACATGTGGATTATCCGCATGCCAGGCAATATTCACTGTCAGAGAATCCTGCATATCCACTATAATTTCCCTGACCCGCTCCTCTTTCTCACCGGCAATCACGCTGGACACCTGATAGCGCGAAGCATTTTTGTGAAGCTCGGCAGGTATCGCATCAAACAGCATCCCCGCACGGCCTGACGGGTCTATTTTTCTGAACTCATCCTCATACAGCTCCAGAATGCTTCTCTTCATCTGGTCGACGATACTCATGTTGTTGGTTGAAAGATAGGTGTCTACCGCCTGCGGCATCCCTCCTACCAGCATATAAAGACGGAAGTCCCGCATCAGGCGCCTGTTCATGGCATCGCCAAGAGGTTTCATCTTCTCATAAGCCTCGCGCAGCAGCGGAATCGTCGTCTGATCTCCCAGTGCCCACCGAAATTCCTCATAATCCAGCGGATAGAGAGTCAGTCTGGTCTCTTCACTCGGGATTACAATATTGTTAATATTCTTTTTGATGGAAAGCAAAGAGCCTGTCTCAATATAATCATACCTTCCGTCTTTCACCAGATGCTTGATTGCCTGTCTGGCCAGGGGCTGCGCCTGCACCTCGTCAAAAATAATCACTGATTTCCGCACCGTCAGGTTCACATGGTAAATCATTTGCAGGCGCAAAAACAAAAAATTCAGATCAGACAAATCACTGAACAGATCATTTACCTCCTGCGACGCAACAGAAAAATCAATCAGAATATAGCTTTCGTATTCCTTTTTAGCAAATTCCTCCACCAGAGTCGATTTCCCTACCCGCCGCGCGCCTTTAATCAGCAGGGCTGTCTTTCCATCAAATCCGCTTTTCCAGTCGAGCATTTTATCGTACAGTTTTCTTTTAAATATCATAAAAATCACCTTCTTTACATACTTTCGAAATTATTTTCGCCGAAAATCCCGGTTTTCAAAATAGCCATTATGCCGAAAATCCCTGTTTTTGTATGCTATTATATGCCGAAAATCCCGGTTTTTCAAGTATGTAATTGCTCTTCAGGAAGAACCGCCAATCATAAGCGTAAAAAAATCGAGCAAAAGGCGGCGCCAGGTGCGGCTTTAGCCGCAAAACTCCTTGCCCGGCTCTGTGCATATAAAGCAGGGCAGAAATCCTCCTGCCCCTGCCAACTACATCACTTTCGCATTTACACGGCAGTGAAACGCCGATAACATCGCTCGCATTTCATCGGCAGCGAAACGCCGTTATGAATCCTAATCCATCAGCTTCATCAGCACGCGGGCATACATTTCATGTCCTGTCTTTGATGGATGATTCATTCCGTTTGCCAAAAGTGCTTTCACCGGATATCCTGCGGCCTTATAGGCTTCCCAGACAGCGTAGGTGTCAGCAAGACATACATCCTCCAAAACCGCAAGCTCCCGAATTACCTGTACACGGTCCCACAGAGTACAGTCTGTATCTGTATTAATATAAGGAATATCCATATTGGGAGTCATAAGCACGATGTCCGCTTTCGTGTCGTTTTTTACCGCGCTGACGACTTCACGCAGAAGCTTTTTGTATGCTTCTGTATTACCGCATTCCTTTCCCCAGTTCAGAGAACCGTTGATCAGTACAAGATCCGGCTGATAGCGTATGACATCCCGGTAGAGTCGTTTTTGCATGCCGTACATCGTATCACCGGCTATTCCGGAATTGACAGTGCTCACAGACGTCTGCTCGTATTTATCAATCAAATGGGCACGAAAACGCTCCAGATAGCATTCGCGTGCGTCGGTAATCTCCAGCGCATCCTGCTCGCCGAATTCCCCTCTGTTTACTTTATCATAGAGCGTTTGGGGATCCCCTGCAAATTCAAAATGTCCCGCTGTGACGCTGTCGCCAAGAGCAACAATAACCGGATTTTTCCGCTCCAGTCCGTCTGCGGCCGGACCGAAGGGTCCAAAAACAGAAAGTGCTCCGCGATTTTCCCGCATCACCTTTTTGAATTGCTCCGGCCGTTTGGAGCTGACCGCATCAGCCGCGTCCGTAATTTCCAGCGCCTTTTTTGCATATTCCTCTGGTGTTTCATAATTTGTCTTCATAGTATGCATTCCTCCGTATTTTATGTATGCTTCACTTATACCCCTGAATACGCCTGAAATCCGCCGTCGATCGGAAGCACGACTCCTGTCCCTGATCTCCATCCTGCCTCATCTGTAAGAAAGCGTCACAAAATACTTCCCCCCGTACACGATACAGGCCTCTTCTTCCGGCAGTTTCATATCCGTGCTGCATCCATAAAGAATTTGCAGAAAATAAACGCATTCATGATCCTTGATCTCCCAGCCGAAACGAAAATTCGCCCATCACGCTATGAAAGCATCTGCTGGTTTTGCCGATTCGGCGATCCGGGTGCGGGTCGAAGCGAACCTTTCGAAATCCCGGCTCCAGCGGGGAGTATAAATGACAAGTCCTGTCAGGAAAGATCACTGTTCCTTTTCCTCTTCAATCAATACTTCCTTTCCCCGAAAAGCGAACCCGTATTTTCGGACCCTGCGGATTCCTCTTGCCTTCAGATCCGTCTCATATTTCATATCGCGGATCTGATCAAGAGCCCGCCTGGTCGTATCGTCCAGGGTCTTCTCTTTTTTAGGATCAAACACCTTAAACTCGATAATAATGCCGTCCTGTGTTTTATCCAGCGGCTCAATCGACACATCGTAGCGTCCAAAACCGCAGAGCCGCCCTGCGCGAAGCGCATCGGAATGGGCGGCTCGACCTGCCGCCGAGCAAAGCGAGGGGGCGTTTCCATATTCTCTGTTGGATGTCAGGATATGCGTATCATTCAGATCGGCAATCAGTCCCAGTGTAAATCCATGATAAAACTGCTCTGCCATCTCGCTTTCCGAGGTAGCACTGCCCACATCAAAATAACTGAAGGTCCGAAGCGTCACTTTTTCCATATACCGCTGCATGCCTTCCAGATTTCCCTTGAGAAGCATCTCGATAAATCCGGTATAGTTATCATAGGATCTGGCAAACCATTTCTCGACCAGGTGGTAAAAAGCTTCCCGCACTTCATAATTTG
Organism: Lachnospiraceae bacterium; assembly: GCA_021201095.1. Classification (GTDB taxonomy): domain Bacteria; phylum Bacillota; class Clostridia; order Lachnospirales; family Lachnospiraceae; genus Choladousia. The sequence continues at coordinate 14,022 of JAJQFO010000195.1, read as the reverse complement.
TCAGCTGTATTTCATAATCTTTTTCGCGTTCCTGCACAATTTTTACGTAGCCAGTAGTCAAAAACCAGCTCCAGACTGTCTTCGAATCGTTGGAAAGCTCCGCGTAAGTAATGGATTCATCAATCTTTGTCACGATAGAGCCGCCCTGCAGCAGCGTTTCAAATTCATCCTTAATGCGCAGAGAGCCTTCCTGCACCAGCTTGCCGACCAGGGCATTTCCGCTGGTATTCATCCAGTAGGGCTTTAGGTTTCCGTTTTTCAGAAAATTCAGAATCGACCATGGATTATAAATGCCTTTTTTCTTTCCAAATTGAAACCCATCATACCAGTTTTTTACTACTTCCTTGCGGTCAGAAAATCCATAGTTTTCCAGAGCATCAAAAACCTCACCTTCCGTGAAACCAAAGCTTTCTTCAAAGCGCTCCGTAGTAGTTGTCACTACCGATAGGTTATTCAAATCCGAAAAAATGGATTCCTGAGTAATTCTTGTTATTCCGGTCATCAATCCGCGATCCAGCCATGGATTATCTTTAAACGCGGCATGGAACATGCGGCGAATATATTTAATCGCCTCTTCCCAATAACCCGCAGTGTAAGCCTCCAGCATGGGAGTGTCATACTCATCAATCAGAATCATTACCTTTTTCCCAAAATGCTCATACATACACTGGGAAAGAAACAAAATAGCACTCATGCTGTCCTCATCAGAAGCTTTTTCACAGAGAATGTCTGAAAACTTTTCCTTTTCAAATTCCGACAGCTTATCTGATTCCAGCAAATAAGAATGCCTTCTGAACAGCATAGAGAGCATCGTCCGCATCACATAGCACATACTTTCATAAGTGTCCTGTTTGATATTTGCAAGACTGAAATTGATGACAGGAACCGCCCCCTGAAGCTCTCTGAATTCCTCCTCTTTCCAAATGGAAAGTCCCTCGAACAAGTCTTTTCGATCATGAAAGCGTATGGAAAAAAAGGTCTCCACCATGTTCAAAGTCAGGGTTTTTCCAAACCGCCTTGGACGGGTAATCAGCGTCACCTGATCCGCGCTGTTATACCAGTCTCTGATAAAATACGTCTTATCTACATAAAATACATTTCTGCCTATGATATCTTCAAAGTCAGTAATGCCCAGCGCAACTTTTTTCAGCATAACAGAGCCCTCCCATCTGCTTATTCTGCTCTCGATATTATCCACATTCTAGCACATCCCGGCTTTTATGGAAAGCTATTCTAAGTGTTTTTTCTTTTGAGCTTTTTCCTCCGAAATCACTTTGATGAAAATCCCAATTTTCAACATATAAAGGAAGCTTTCAATATAAAGCAGAAATTACGTTCAATACGTATTGACAGCACACGTATCATCTGCTATTATAAACATAATGCAGGGAGGTAAACCGTTATGCCCAAGAGACCCATTGAGATGGAACGTGAGATTTTAAATGATGGGTGGATATTCGAAAATCAGACCGGTTCACACCGACATTATAAACACCCGGAAAAGCCAGGAAAAGTTACGATACCATTTCACAGTAAAGAGCTCCCGAAAGGAACAGAAAATTCCATCAGAAAGCAGGCCGGGCTTAAATAAAGTCTTTTCCTGCATCCAAATCATCTGGAGGTGATTCTATATGTTATCAATTTATCCTGCTTGTTTCTTTAAGGAAGGAAACGGCTATTCTGTTATTTTCCCTGACCTGAACGGTCTGGCAACCTGTGGTGACACTCTGGAGGAAGCTATGGCCATGGCAGTGGACTGCCTTGCCGGATATCTTAAATGGTGTCAGGAGGATGGCGAAGATATTCCAGCACCATCTCCCATGTCATCCATCTCGCCGGAAGCGGTTGCCGCCACGCTCGAAATAGACTGCGGTGAAGCGTTCGTCAATCTGGTATCCGTTGATGTTACATCCTATGCGAAAGAGCATTTTAATAAATCTGTCAAAAAAACTCTGACCATTCCTGCGTGGCTCAACAAGATTGCCTTAGAGCAGGGGATCAATTTTTCCCAGACACTGCAGGAAGCCCTGCTGGCAAAGATCAATGCCACGGCATGAATATGAATCGAATAGGAGATGATTAGTCCCTCCTTTCAAAAAATGAGCGGCTGAAACAGCCGCTCATCTTCATTCTTCCCTTTATTCTTCTCTTTAATCTTCTTTTTATTGCTCACCTTTGTGAAGCAGCTGCCCTTTTATCATTCTATTTTTATCCCTCTATCTCCAGCTCTCCCGTGAGTCCATCCTCGGTGCACACTTTCACCCGAACAGCCTCCCCGGTGCCGGTCTTTCGAAGAATCAACAGCGCCGTTGCGCCCCAGGTGTCGGCGACTCCGTCAAGATAGTTGTAATCCGGCTTCGGATTGCCGCTTCCGAATCCGGCCAGGACGGCTCCGCCGGAGACTTCTGCCTTCAGTCTGCCCTCTGCGCCGGTTGCCAGAGTGCCCGCAGCGTCGAGCAGCTGCACGTCAATAAACAGAAGCTCATCTTTTGCGGTATCCTCGCAGGTAAGTGCCAGCTGTGCCGGTGCCGCTGCGGTATGAAGTTCAGTCTGCGCTGCGGCGGCAGCAACTGCCCTGGTCAAATCTGTCCCTGCCGCATCTGCCTCGCTGCCGCCAGCTGCCGCTGTTTCTTCTTTGGCATTGGGGGCTGCCTGGACTCCGGCTTTCGCACCTGCACCATCTTTTTTATACACCACTGCCGTCACTGTCCCCGGCTCGTAGGTGGTTTCGAAAAGAGTCCGATAGCCTGCGGCCTCTCCGCTCGGCTTCCTGCCGACGGATTTGCCGTTTACAAATAATTCCACTTCATCGCCAGGTGCGTAGACCTCGACGATTACTGGCTTGCCCTCACAGCCCTCCCAGGTCCAGGACGGGGTCGCGTCGCTGATGACCCAGGGGGTCTTGATCAGCGGCTCGCCGTAATGGCGCGGATTCTGCACGGCGATGTACGGCTCTTCGCGGAGACCGAAGACGCATTCTCTGTAGTATGACGCCGGTCTTCTTCTGCCGGTGATATCGATGTCGCCGCAGTAAGCCAGCTGTGCCGGGAATTCTGCGCCGAATCCGCCTTCGCCCCAGTGGTAAGCCGGAATGCCCACACCTGCTTCGCCGATGTAGTCCCAGCCAGTCCAGGTGAAGTCGCCGATGACGTGGGAGGCGTTTTTGATAATGCCCCAGTTTCTGGCGATGTCAGGCGGGTAGGTTTCGCTGCCTACGATGACACGGTTCGGATAGTCCTTTGCATCCCGCTCATAGCGCGCGGTCATGTAATTGTATCCGGCGACATCCAGATAAGCGCAGGCTTTTTCAAGCTTATCGGAAATCGCACGGTGGACGACGATGTCATTCATGCGGGTATCCATCATCGTCATAAAATCGTTGACATTGCCGCCCGCTGCCGGAGCATCCTCTCCATCCGAAGCTCCTGCTTCCGAAGAGTCCTTCGTCAGATCTGCCATGATCTCACCAATCCGGTCTCCGGCCGCAAAGACACCGTTGATTCCGGCGGTGGTATAGCGGGTGCTGTCCAGTTCTTTGAACTTTTTGTTCATCTCATAGCAGATTTTCGCGCCAGCATCACTGCCGATCTCCGGAATTTCGTTGCCGATTGAGTACAGCACGACGCAGGGGTGATTGTAGTCGCGGCGCACCATCGCCGTCACATCCTTCTCCCACCACTCCTGGAAGTAAAGACCGTAGTCCAGGTCGGATTTCATGCGGTTCCACATATCAGAAAACTCGTCCATCACGTAGATACCCACTTCATCGCAGGCCTTCAGCATGGCCGGAGCCATCGGCTGATGAGAAGAACGGACCGCGTTAAATCCGGCTTCCTTCAGGATTTTTGCCTGGCGCAGATGGAATTCTTCAAAGGTCGCGGCACCGAGCAGTCCGGAGTCGTGGTGTACACAGGCTCCGCGCAGCTTCACGCTTCTGCCGTTTACCCGCAAGCCATGCTTCGCGTCCAGCTGTAAGGTGCGGATGCCGAAGGTGCCGGATTCGGAATCCAATACGACCCTCGTATCTGCCGCCGACGTGCCGTTACCGCTATCTCCAGCTTCTCCGGAATTTGCAGCAGAATCATCTGATTTCGATGCATTTCTCCTGGCAGACGAATTTTCAAACAACACAATTTCATACGTATAAAGTGCCGGGTTCTCATCCGACCAGAGCTGCGGATTGGCTACCGCAATTCTCTGAGAAAGGGTTCTCTCCTCCTGCCCGAACAGCATGACAGCCGCATGCTCTCTGGCAACCTCCGTCCCTGCTCCGTCGCGGATCACCGTCTCCAGCATCAGATCTGCAGGCGCGGGACGCAGATTTTTCAATTCGGAAGTAACCTTGATCACCGCGCAGCTGTCATTCGCACAACTATTTCCATTGCCGTTCACACCGCCATTTGCGCTGCTATTTGCATCGTCAGCCACGCAAGTGTTCGTGCTGCCGGAAACACCGCCATCCACGGATTCCGTCGTCACGCGGATTCCCTCCGGCACCAGATAGGTCTGCTCTGATTCCAGCAGATACACGTCCCGGTAAATTCCGCTGCCGGAATACCAGCGGCTGTTTGTCATGCCGCTGTTGCGCACCTGCACACGGATCTCGTTATCCTCACCATATTTGATCAGATCATTCAGCGGTACATAAAAGGTCGAATAGCCGAACATATTTTTTCCCGCCAGCTGGCTGTTCACATAGACCATCGCGTTCATATAGACGCCTTCAAATTTCAGCATCAGAAGCTTTTCTTTTGCGCTCTCCGGTACATACAGGTTTTTCACGTAGCAATAGATCCCGCCGTCCCGGAATCCGGTGTTTCCCATATTCGGGCTCCCGGCATAAGCGCGGCGCTCCAGCATCGCGTCATGCGGAAGTGTGACCTTCCTCGCAGTTTCCGGTACGTTCCAGACCAGCGCGAAGGAGTCCTTGTCCTCCCAGAACATCCAGTTTTCGTTCCATTTTGTTGATTTCATGATGCATCCCCTTTCATCTATATTTTTTTCGATAAACGACTTCATATGATCCCTGCTGCAGGGCTTCTCCTGTCTGATCCTGCCTGAATATCAAGCATCCCTTGAGACAGAATTCAACGACTGGTTTTCTTTTGAAACAGTCGCCAAATATCCATGAGGGCAATGTCATAAGAGGCGACAGCCTCACTGGAATAAAAACACGATAAGCCATGCCACGTATGAGGTACGTGACATGGCCAAAACCAGTCATTTAAAATCTTTGCCAGTCAAATCTTTACCGACAAGTTTTTTATCAGCAGATTTTGTATCCATTTTATTTTCATTTACAATGTTTCCACCTGCTAATTTTTTTCACAGATCTGACATCCTTACGAAATCAGGCTGCGCCCCGTTTCACCCGGCTTCAGAAGCTGTCCCACATGGTGGATGACCACCGGCAGCACTTCCTCATTCTCCACGTCCGCGCTGACCCGGATCTCCTCATTCGACAGTGTGACCTGATAGCCCTGTCCATGCCAGACGCAGTGGAAGCTCACTTCCTCCCACCAGGGGATAAAGTGCGGATCAAATTCCACATGGGTCTCTGTCATCTTCATGCCTGCCACGCCGCGGACGACTGCCATCCAGGCGCCGGTCGCGCACCCGGAATGAACGCCGTTTTCTGTGCCGCCGTGCATATTTTTCAGATCCATCTCCGCCGTCTCCATCAGATAGCCGTAAGTACTCTCCGGCATATCCATGTCCGCAAAGCAGATGGAATGTACACAGTAGGACAGGGAAGAAGCTGCCTCGCAGCGTCCCTGATAGTAGTCCAGGTTCCGGCTGTAGGCCTTCGCCGGCATCGGGACTTTCCACTCGCCCTGAGACAATGTTCCCGTTCCAGGAGCATTGCCGCCGACGCCGCACGCAGCCGATGTTCCGTTCACGCCATTGCCGCATTCCGCCGCTGTCCCGCTTAAGTCCCGGTCTGCCAGATTCTGGTACGCGAACAGCATCAGCACATCCGGCTGTTTGATGACCTGGCTCTTGTTGTAGAGGCCGGCCTGCTTCATCTGCGTGTAGCCACTCTTGCTGCCGCCCTGTACCTCCAGCTCTCTGGAAAGGTCGAAATATCCGTCAAACTGCGGAATCATGCCGGTCTTTTGATCCAGCGGCAGGTACAGCTTCGCCGCCACGTCCGCCATCGCGGCCGCATCCTCCGCCGTAAAGCCGATTTTGGTTTTCAGCGCGGCCAGATCGCTGCCAAACTGCCCCAGCAGCCGCAGCGTATCAGACAGGACATGATGGACACTGTAATTCGTATACGCGTTGTTGTCCACATACGGATGATGCTCGTCCGTACCGGTCACCTGCAGGATCTCGTAGCGCTCCTTTTCGGCATTCCAGATGACTCTGGAAACCCAGTAGCGGGAGACCTCCAGCAGGATCTCCATCCCGTATTCCTTCAGGAACACTTCATCTCCGGTGCAGACATAATAATTCAGTACGGACAGTGCCACATCGGATACGCAGTGAATCTGCATGAAGGGATGCCGCACATCAATCCACACCGTCTCATCGCCAGTCACACCGGTTGTAAATGGAAAACGCGCTCCCTTGTAGCCTTCCTTCGCAGCCAGCGCCCGCGCTTCCTTCAGGTGGGAATAGCGGAATAAAATATTATTTTTGCTGTATTCCGGCATCGTCTGCTGGAACATGGGTGCCTGGAAAATCTCCGCATCCCACCAGACAAAGTTATTATACATTTCTCCGGTCAGGCCCTTCGCAGAAAAGCTGTGCACATAGTCATTCCGCTCAATCGACAGCAGCGTGTGATAGTTGCAGAATCGGATCGCCCGGTCGGCGGTCTCATCGCCTTTGATCGAAACCTCCAGCTTCTGCATCAGTCTCTGATAAATCGGTGCATGCTTTTTGTATTCTGCCTCATAGCTGCTCTTCTGAAGCACAGCCAGATACTTTTTCACGCAGTCCTGCGGCGAATCACTTTTTTTCAGGAGGTCTCCTCCGGAGAGGACCTTTCCCTCCTCAAAATCACGGCTGGTCACTGTCGCAATCAGCTTTTCCAGAGTATAGCACTGATTCTGCACGGCTTCAAAGGTAATTTTCTGCATGACCAGACCTTCGGCATTCACCGGATTCTGGCAAGAAACATCTGCGGAATCCTGATGAGCAGCATCTGCCGAATCCCGGCCAAAGAATGCTTTCGCTCCGTCAATATTTTCCCAGCGCGCGTCGCCCTGACTGAACTGATGCGCGACGCCTGTGACTGCGTGGAAGCCGTATTTCGGCCCGACGATTTCCTCCTGCCAGAGCGTCTGTCCGTCGAAACCGGCCGCAATCGGTTTCTGCGGCATCTGGCCATTGGATTTGGTGCGCAGATCCAGACCGCTGTAAATGGAAACCGTATCGGAATAATTGAGCGGCTCGATGGACGCCTTCATGCAATAGGTATGGTCATCCGCGAAGCTTGCGAACCGCTGGAAGGAAATACGGCTCTTCTGGCCCTTGCTGTTCTCCCAGACGACCTCGCGGTGCAGCGTCTCATCCGACAGATCCAGCCACCGTTTCCAGGAGTGCACCGTGCCCTCCCACGGGTAAAATACCTCACCGCCGATTTCAAAGCGAATCAGTAGAAAATCCAGAAGGTTGATCGCCCGCTCTTCCTTTTCAAACTTTTTCAGGCGTTCTTCTTCGACATAATATTTTTTCATGTACATATTGTCGCACATGGTTAGCCGCACTTCCACCACTTCGTCCATCACGCCGCGCACCAGGAAGCCTTGGATGCCAAGGCTGGAAAACTCCTCCAGGCTGGCGCGGACGCCCATATAGCCGTTGCCGGTGGTCAGAAGCGTGGCCACGTTTGCCTCGTGAAGCAGGTTGTACTCCTCCTCCATGAGGATGTGATCATTCTTAAAAGACATTCCAGCGTAACTCATTTTCTCCTCCATAGGTACCTTCTGCTATCACCCCATTTGCCATTGCGGCATCTTTTCCCTGCTCTGGCAAATAGGGGATCATATGCGTTATTTCATAGTCTGCATGCCGCAAAACATAATCGGTTTGTTTTATAATGAAGCCGCCATCTTCCCTTCCAAAACGCACGGCTGTCCGGCCACTTCCAGCTCGACCGGTGCGTTTCCTGTAAGGTTTTCGATGACAATCTCATCCTTCGTCACTTCCACTGCCAGCTTCTGGCCTTTCCAGATGATGGTATAGGATAATTTCTCCCACTCATCCGGCAGCAGCGGGTTGATCCGCAGCTTTCCGCCCAGCATCCGCACGCCGCCGAAGCCGTATACCACGCACTGCCATACGCCGCCGAAGGAAGCTGCATGAATTCCCATATTGGAGGATCCCATAAATGGACCGAGGTCAATCATCGATGCCTGTCGAAACAGGTCGTAAGCCATCTCCTTTTCTCCCATGTCGCAGGCAAGCACCGCGTGAGTCGAAAGGGAAAGGGAGGAATCGTGAATCGTCCTCTGCTCATAATATTTCCAGGTCGCCGCCTTGACCTCCGGTGAGAACTGATCCTCCAGCAGGAAGAACAGCACCAGGACGTCGGCCTGCTTGGACACCTGGATCTGGTTGATCTGCTCCAGATTATAGTCTCGCATAATGCCGCCGATATGCTCCTGCTGTTTGTATTTTGTCAGATCGATGTCGCGGCAGCTCAGGTAGCGGTCGTCCTGCGGAAGTACGTTCTGGTCGTTCGGCATCGGCAGGAAGATGTGCTCGCAGGCGTCCTTCCATTTTTCACAGGCATCCTGCAGCGCATGTCCAGAAACACCGCCGTCCGCTGTGCCACTGTTCGCAGCATCACCATCTGCGGCTCGGCTCTCCCATTTTGCCTCCAGCTTCGCAAAAAGCTCCGGCTTTTCTGCCTTTAAAATCTGATAATATTCTATGGCCTTGCTCATATTCCAGCGTGCCATGTAGTTGGTAAACGCATTGTCATTGACATGCTCACGGAACTCGTCCGGGCCTACCACATCATTGATATGGTAGAAACCGTCCTCGCCGGGCTCCATGCGGGATGCCCAGAAGCAGGCGGTATCCATGATCAGCTCATAGCCGTATTCGTCCATAAACTGCTCATCTCCGGTGATGACTGCGTACTGCCATGCGCCAAAGGCCACATCGGAGGTGATGTGCTGCTCGATGATGCCGGACCACACCTTGATCGGCAGACCGGTCAGAATGTCAACGTCGCAGTACTCCGGCGTCACCTCGCCGTCGTCCAGCCACGCCGACTCCCATGGGAACATCGCGCCCTGATAGCCGTTGTGCGCCGCCTTGGCATGCGCGCCCGGCAGGGACAGATAACGGTATTCCTCCAGCTTACGCGCAATCTCCGGTTTGGTAAATATGTAATAAGGAAGCAGGAAAATTTCCGTATCCCAGAAGCAGTGCCCCTTGTAGCCCTCTCCGGAAAGTCCCTTTGCTCCGATATTCATGCGGTTGTCATGTGCAGGCACCATCACGCGCATATGATACTGCGCGAAATAAAGCGCAAACTGATCGAGCTGCGCCTGATCCACAGCTGCGGACGCCCCGCAGGATGCAGCAGCATCCTTCCCATCGCCAGCTGAAGCATCTGCCTGATCTGAGGCATTTGCCTGGTCTGAAGCATTTGCCTGGTCTGCGCCATTCGATTTTCCTTCAATACGGATCGGCGCCGCGGACCAAACTTCTTTTTCCCACTGATCGGCGGACTCATCGGCGATCTTCCGATAGCCCATGGATTCCATCTCTTTGCAGGCAGAGAGGCCTGTTTTCTGCAGCCCGGCCGTGACCGCTGCCTGCGGATTATCTTCCGAAGTTCCGGCTCCATCCGCACACACCTGCGGTGCGTCAAAGTCCCGCGTCGTATAGACATTCGAATATTTCTCAATCTCCAGCAACTCTCCGGCTTTTACCTCTGCCTCGTATCCGGCAAAGATTTCCCGGCGCTCAATATACACCTGCGCCTCCTGATCTAAGGTCTTCCCGCCCAGTACCAGCTTGTGCGAGGTCGTGTTGACAAAATCAATCCCGGACTGCGTGGTCTTCTGGACGAACTGGATAAAGCGTTTATCATAAAAGCGCTTATCACCCTCAGAAAAATGCTGGCTGCCGGTGTTAGTCATCGTTCCGTTAATACCAGAACGGATTTTGACCGTCACATCTTCATCCAGCGGCATCACTTCGATCCGCTGCGCAATCCAGTGCAGCTGTTTCAGAGATACCACGCGGTAAGAAGTATAGGACACGCGCTTTCCGGACGGAGAAGTCCAGATCACACTCCGTTTCAGCTCACCGGTCTTAATATTCAGCTCCCTGGTATAGCCCTCCATGCTTCCCACGGTCAGGTCAAACGGCTCCCCGTCAATCGTCAGCTCGACCGCCATCATATCCGCCGCATTCGGCAGCTCCGTCACTTCATTCTCATCAAATTTATTAAAGGTACCTGCTACAAAGGCTCCTCTCGTTTCCCGCAGATAGCGCTCCTCTGTCGCGCTGCGGATGCCGATGTAGCCATTGCCGAGGCTCATGATCGCCTCGCATTTGCCCAGCTTCAGCGGTTCGAAGGAATCCTCGCGGATGATTCCTTCCGAAACCTTACTGTAATCCATTCCCATTGATTTATCCCTCTCAATTTCAGCAATATACTTACACGTGATAATTCTCTCTGCAAAGGTAATTCAAGCAGCAGAGGATATGTTTTCTGCACAGTTTTTGTTCACAGAATGATATCAGAAAAGGTAATGTACAAAAAGTTCCCGATTTCACAGTTTTCCGACGCCAGCATTCCATGATCCGAGTGACAAGAGGGTATGAGAACAGATTGCTCTGCGCTTCATACCCCTCGCCAGATTTACGTTGTTTCAGCCGCTACAAGTGAGCCGGCAACGAAACACCCTGTCACGGCAAGTGTAAAACACTACCGTTGGTTGTACCTGCATCTTTTCTCTTTTCAGTGCACACTTTCTTAGCGCTTACTCACCATTGCCGCACACGAAAACTCGTTAAAACTTATTTGTCTGCGCCGTATGCGAAATCTCATTCACCCGCGCCGTACACCTTCATCAGCTCTTCCTTGAGGATGAAAATGCTGCCCTTTCCATACCGTACCCGACACAAAAACGGTGCTTTCGGATCCATTTCCACAAACGGATGATTCAGCTTATCCTCAATGACCGCTGTTCCCGCAAAGACCGCATTCACCAGGCCGATATAATCGTCCAGGTAGCTCTTTGAGATTGGATAGCCGTTGTGATTCGGCAGCAGCCAGTCATAATCGTCGCTCCGATCCTTCAGACGCTGCGCGTTTGCGCGGAAATTTACCAGACGCTCCCGCACCTCATAGGGCGCGTCCGGATTGTTAGAATTGTCATACAGCATCACCTGCGCGGCCTCGAAATCATCGCCGCAGAACAGCAGGCGCTCCGTGCGGTCCAGGAAAAACAGGCTGCTGTTGCAGTGCGCCGGCTTCGCTTCCAGCACCTCGATCGTCCGGCCGCCAAGCTCGATCACATCTCCATCCTTCAACAGTACCTTTTTATAGTCCGGATGCGGAAGTGCCTCGATCGGGAACGGGCCTGCCCCCGGTGCGGTCACTGACGGCTCATCCACCTTGTAATTCCAGTGCATCATTACTTCCTCAAACTCGCCGTTTCCGGCTGCGTGATCCGGGTGAAAATGGGTGTTTGCCACCAGCAGCGGCTTGTCCGTCAGCTTTTCCACGAACGCACGCAGATTTCCCACCGCATAGCCGGTGTCAATCAGAAGGGCTTTTTCCTCGCCCACCAGCAGATACATATTTTCCGAACCATTCATAAAATTCAGAAACCAGGTGCCTTCCTTGGCTTCCCAGGCTACATAGTTTCCAAAAATCATTTCCAGAGGCATTTCTTCCATTTTTGTTCTCTCCTTATCTGCCTTGCGTTTTCTCATGCATGTACAGGTTCATAATCAACGCTGCATTTTCTCTCGCCTGCACAGGCAAAATCCGCATTTTTCAACATCAGCTCAGAACTTCGCGCCCCAGATTCCGCAGAACGGATCTACCGGGTTGACACCCTTAAATTCCGACCGGCCCATAATCTTGTCCACGACCGCATCGATCACTTCCTCGTTCGGCGTATAAGCGTTGATGAAGGTCTTCACCATCGGCGCGTCCACCAGATGATACGGATTCGCGATGGAGATAAACATTGCCGGTACATCATTCAAGAACCACGGTGCATCCGCAGCCATCAGATGTACCCAGTCAATCCTGCGCACGGACTGGTTGCTGGCCGTATCGATGCAGGCCACATAGATTGCCAGGTCAAATTTGCTCTTAATATCCTCGACGCCGCCCTCGAACATCTCATAGAAATCCAGGTTGCTGTAATCAAAGAGAGATACTTCAAAGCCTTCCTTTTCCAGCTTCGCCTTGATGCTGCCGGAAGCGCCTTCGCCGTCCTTAAATCCGCCGCCTACGCGGTCTTCCAGCAGATACAGACGGATCTTCTTATATTTTTCCGGAGAAATCGGCAGCAGAGACTGTGTATCCTTTACCAGAGTCACCGCCTCGTCGGCGCACTCTCTGGTCTGCTTTTTGTGCTCTTCGCATCCTACGACCGAGAGCGCTTCCTCGCCCGGCACCAGAGTCCCGGCCGCTTTCTTTGCCGGAAGTCCCATCGCCGCCTTCATCGCCAGCGTCCTGGTCACTGCCTCATCGACGCGCTCCCAGGTCAGGCGGCCATCGGCCAGTGCGTCGCGGACAAACTGATAATCCTCACGGATATCCTTGTTAAACAGGATCATATCACAGCCTGCGGCGATCGCTGTCGGCACCGCCTCACTTCTCGCCATCGGTGTGTTGAAGCCGATCATCGGCGTCGCGTCTGTGACGATCATTCCATTGTATCCCAGTTTTCCTCTCAGCAGCCCCTGCAGAATCTCTTTGGAAAGAGTCGCCGGGAGAATCTGCTCATCCGTCAGATCTGGATTGAAGAAGCGGCTGTACGCTGGCTGCAAAATATGGCCGACCATGATGGAAAGCGTCCCCGCGTCTACAACAGACTGCCAGATCTGTCCATAGGTCTCATCCCATCTCTCCACAGACAGGCTATTGACGGATGCCACCAGATGCTGGTCTCTCTCATCCACGCCGTCTCCCGGGAAATGCTTCACGGCTGCCGCTACGCCGTTGTCTCTTAAGCCTTTCAGCTGTTCCTTCACGAAGGAGATAATCCGCTCCTGATTTGTTCCGAAGGTACGCACATTGGTAATCGGATTGCGGAAATTCATATCCAGATCGCAGATCGGAGAAAATGCCCAGTTGCAGCCCACTGCCTGTGCCTCTTTGCCCGCGATCGCGCCCAGACGGTACGCATTGACCGGGTTGTCCGTAGCCGCCACTCCCATCGGACGGGAGAAATAGGTACCGTCCGCACAGATGCCGTTGCCGCCGGATTCCAGGTTCGCGCCGAACAAAAGCGGAATCCTCGATGTATTCTGGATCAGCGCATGTGTCTTCTGCACTTCCGCTGCCGGCATCGGGCGATAGAGCATAGCGCCCGGCTTGAACTCCTCAACAAAGCCCTTCAGGAACTCCGGATCCGTATTGCCCCCGATCGGGCAGAACAGCTGGCCGATTTTTTCCTCATCTGTCATGGAAGCAAGTGTGTCCTCGACCCACTTTATCCCTTCGTCATCCAGAAAAAATGGATTCGTTTTTAAATCAATCATCGTTTTTTCCTCCTGCGTCTGAAATTATATGTGAAATTTTATTGATTCCCTGTTTTTATTCTTTATTGCTCTTTACTATGGGCAGTTCTTTGCTATTAATTGTGCTTCGCTATTAATTATACTTTTCTATTGGTTGATCATGCAACCATTCGTTGCTGAGGGATGTATGCACGAGCACCCCTCAGTTTTTGAATGTCAATTTCCCGCGTTTTTTAACTCTCAAAAGTGCGATTCAGCCCTCTTCGTCCGGTATTTCATTGAGAAAAGCTATGATTTCCTCATAACTTTTGCCGCTGTTTTCTATTGCGGACATCAGCTCCTTCT
>JAJQFO010000065.1 GCA_021201095.1 Lachnospiraceae bacterium | reverse complement strand
CTTTGCTACTTTACGATCACGAAGGATGGCGATGACATGCGTTTTGACCGTGTGGAGCTCAAGGATGAATGGAAGGGGGATGTGAATATGCCTTATCAGGAGCGGTACCGCACCTTCCGATTTCCGGGAGAGCAGCAGGCGAAGAATTTGCCGGATGACCCTTCGATACCATCAGGCGGCTGGAGTCCGATGAAGGCGTTTTCCATATCCGAGGATACCAAAGGAGGGGAAAAAGCATGAGTGTGATTCGAGCAGATCTGAACAAATGTATTGGGTGCCAGCGCTGCTTTAAAATATGCCCTATGGACGTGTTTCGTTTTGATTATGTACGGCAAAAATCGGTGATTGCATATCCGGAAAGCTGTCAGAGCTGCGGGCAATGCTATCTGAATTGTCCGGCACATTCTCTTGGCTTTACAGATGGATCCTATCAGCAGTCAGTCGGCACGGGCAGGTAAGGAGATCAATGGGAGAAACATAAGATGGAAGATAAACTGAGCTTCATTGTGAACGGGGAAAAATACACATTTGGCGGAAACGGAAGCGATCGGATTCCGGATACGGAAACGCTGCGGGAAACGCTGCACGGCCGGATTCCGGGCATTGACCTGAAAAAGAACTGCAACCGGGGAATCTGCGGGAACTGCACCGTGCTTCTTGATGGAAGGGCGGTAGAAGCATGTATGATTCTGAGCGCATCCTGTCAGGGGGCAGAAATTGTCACCTGGGAAGGTCTGTCCGATCACGAGCACCGGTTATATGAGATTTTCAGAGACAGTGATTACTTTAACCGGCATGCTGCTTATATCAGTATCCGTGCTCTGGTGATGGTCTGTATTGCGCAGTTCCGTAAAAAAGAAGAACCTTCTGAACGTGACCTGATGAACGCACTGGCGGGAAATTACGGCTCCTGCCTGGATATAGAGAAAGTGATGGGGCTGGTGCGTCAGTATAGAGATCTGGAGCATGCAGGCTGCGCAGAGCCGGAAACGGAGGGGAAAGATGAAATCATTTGAATATAGCAGAGTCGGTGACTATGAGGAGGCGGCCGGACGTATTCAGAATTCGTCAAAGACTGCCGAAGTCATTTCCGGAGGCACAGACTTTTTAAACATGTGGAAGGATCAGAATCTGCTGGAATATCCGGAGCAGGTTTTGCAGATTGATCGGATAAAAGACGCTGACAGGTTCGAAAAGACCCAGAACGGGTGGAGCATCGGCGCGGAAACCAGGCTTGACACTCTTGCAAAGCAGGATGAGATCCCGGTCCTTGCCGCGGCGGCCGGCTCCATCGCGAATGAGCAGATCCGAAACGCTGCCACCGTTGCAGGAGACATTTTCCAGGATGTCCATTGCAAATATTACCGTTACACGGATTTTATGGGCGGTCGGGTGGTCTGCAGGCGAAAGGGCGGCGAATTGTGCTGCGCCATGCATGGGGAGAGTGAGCATCACTCCGTGTTCGGAGGAATGCGTACCCACGAGACGCCCTGCAGCCAGGCGTGTCCGGCAGGGACGGACATTCCCGCTTATGCCGAAGAAATCAGAAAAGGAAACATCAAAAAGGCAGCGCAGATTTTGATGGGAGCCAATCCCTTTCCGATGCTGCTTTCGAGAGTATGTCCGCATCCCTGTGAGACAAAGTGTAATCAGGCAAAATTCGGGGACGGCGTGAGCATCCATAATCTGGAGCGCATGCTGGGGGATTATATTCTGGAGCACAGGGATGAATTTTACTGTGCGCCGGATCAGGAAAATGGCAAAAAGATCGCGGTTGTTGGCGGCGGCCCGGGAGGCTTAAGCGCAGCCTTTTATCTCAGAAGAGCCGGATGCGGGGTTACCGTGATTGAGCGAAAGCCGCAGGCCGGAGGTGTGATGCGCTATGGGATTCCGCATTATCGTCTGCCAAAGCACTATCTGGATCAGGTGACGGACAGCCTCGAAAAAATGGGAGTTGGCTTCCGGTTCAATACCGTGGTCGGAGAGGATGTGCAGGTTGAGGAGCTTCTTGAAGAATATGATTTTGTGTATCTGGGCACTGGCGCCTGGAAGCAGCCGGTACTTGGGATCGGACGGGAAGAAGTGGCGGAATTCGGCCTGAATTTCCTGACTGGCGTGAATCAGTTCCTGAGAAAAAACATCGACAGTCGTGTCCTGATCTGCGGCGGTGGAAATGTAGCGATGGACGCCGCGCTCACAGCGGTTCGCCTGGGGGCGGAACAGGTGACACTGATCTGCCTGGAAAAGGAAAAAGAGATGCCTGCATCACCGGATGAGATTGCCCGATGCCGTGAGGAAGGCGTGGAAATCTGCTGCGGATGGGGGCTTCAGGAGATTGTGGCGGATGCGGATGGAAAGCCGGAGGGCATGCTGGCAAAGAAGTGCCTTTCCGTATATGATGAAAATCACCGATTTTCACCTCGCTATTCGGAATCGGAAACGAAGCTGTTTCCGGCACAGACTATCATTCTGGCTACGGGGCAGAGAGTGGATATCAGCTACCTCGGTGAAGACCTGATGAAAAAGCTTGCCAGCGCGAGAGGACTTATTGATACAGACCTTGTGACAGGAGCGACCAGCTGCGACCGGATCTATGCCGGCGGCGACGCGGCTTTCGGCCCGAACATTGCCAGCCGTGCGGTAGCCGGGGGAAGGCGTGCTGCAGATGGCATTTGCGCAAAGCTTGGCCTGAAAAAAGAGGATAAAAAAGACTGTGCCGAAAGGGCAGGAGCCTTTGCAACCCTGGATACGCAGGGCATTTCGTCAGCAAAAGCCTGCAAAACACCCCGGAAGGATGTGCCCGAGCGGACTTTGTATGAGGAAGATGCATTTACAGCTGACTGGGATACAATTTTGCAGGAAGCGAAAAGATGCATGAATTGCAGCTGCTTCGCGGTAAACAGTTCTGATCTGGCGCCGGTACTGCTTTTGCTGGATGCGCAGTTTGTGACAACACAGCGCGTCATTTCCGCAGAGGAGCTGCTTACCAGCCGGAAGTCTGCTTTAGAGGTGTTGGAAAAAGGGGAGCTGCTCAAAGAAATCAGAATCCCCGAAAAGTCCTATGAGCGGCTGTCTTTTGAGAAAACAGCAGATACAAAGGGACGTCAGTGTGCCCATGTCAGCCTGGCAGCGGGAATTTCCGGCTCGCGGGATCAGATTAAGGCAGCTCGTTTTGTATTTGGAGGAGTAGCGGGCATTCCCTATGAGGCAGCGAAGGCTGCCGAGTATCTGAAAAATCAGAAGCTTAGCACAGAAACAATCGAAAAAGCAGCGTCCCTGGCGGTGGAGGATGCATGTAATTTTGAGGATAATAAGGAGCGGGTGTGGGAAATGAAACGGCTGCTTCGCGGTGCACTCGAAGCAGTCAGAGCGTGACAGCTGTCTGCCCTGCGGTGGGATTTCATGGAACAAAAAGAATCGGGGCGGTTTGATTTTTGGACTATATTCCGTTCCGGAATTGCGTATATAGAAATCGAATTGCTTTTCTTTTGTGCATAAATTATAATTTTCCATGAAAAAGCTGCTGAAAATCTGAAAACATGTAGAGGAGAAAGGCTATGAAGATTAAAGAGATTATACAAAAACTGGAAGCGTTTCACCCGCCGCTTGAGCGTCCGCATACCTGTGATGTCGTAAAAATCGGAGACACGGATGTGGAGTGCAGCGGAATTATCCTCACCTGCTTTGCGTCGATGGAAGTGGTCCGGAAAGCCGTACAGGAAAAGGCGAACCTGATTATCTGCCATGAGCCGCTCTTTTACAGTCACGAGGATACGACAGAATGGCTGGATGGTGATCCGGTCTATGAAGCAAAAAGGAAGCTGCTGGAAGAGAACCAGATCGTTGTCTATCGGGATCATGACCACATTCACGGGGATCACGGCGGCAAAAATATTGACGGGATTTTCTACGGAATTATGAATGAGCTCGGCTGGAAGGAATACGTCGTCGGAGATACGAAAAAACCGCTGCTCTATGAGATTCCGCAGACAACGGTACCTGAGTTGGCGGATTTCCTGATGCAGAAGCTGAATATTTCCGGTATCCGCGTAGTGGGAAGCCATGATACCATCGTCCGCAGAGTGCTTTTCTGTGAGCATGTGCAGGGGACAAAGCCCTTTAAAAACCCGACAGAGATTCCGGACAGTGCAGTGATGAAAAGAGTAAGACAGGAGCAGGTGGATGTACTGATTCCATTTGAAATCATTGACTGGACGCTAAGCGCCTACATCCGTGATTCCTGTGCGGCGGGAATGCCGAAGACCATACTGGAAATGGGACATTTCAACGTGGAAGAGCTCGGTATGCGTTGTATGGTTCGGTATCTGCCCAGCGTCATCGGTTGCGAAGTGCCGATGAAATATGTGCAGTCCGGCGACAGCTTCTCATATATTGTAAGGTAAAACTGTGTTTTAGGCATCAGAGTTTCCATGCAGACATATTTAAAAAAATGATAGATAATTTATTCAGCCTGTGTTATACTGAGTACGTTGATGCAGGCGTGAAGAAAGGAGGAAATAAAGGCATGGAAATATCACAGGCCGCAAAGTATCACGAGGTAATGCTTCCTGCAAATGAAGTGATAAATGCTTTACAGAGAAAACTGGATGATGCTATTGACGATATGGAACAGGGCAGAGTTCAGACCATTGAAG
The DNA here is from genome assembly GCA_021201095.1 of Lachnospiraceae bacterium. Taxonomy (GTDB): domain Bacteria; phylum Bacillota; class Clostridia; order Lachnospirales; family Lachnospiraceae; genus Choladousia. Next base: position 2,636 of record JAJQFO010000065.1, on the reverse strand, counting down.
ATGCATGGGAGGAAATTGATTCTATTTAGGCAATGTTTACACGTTGGAGAGCTTTATGATTTACAAAAAATGTAAAGTGGTGATCGCCAGAAGCGGCAAAGAGGACATTGCACAAAAGAAGAAATATATTATTCAGCATTTTAAATATCGGGAATATGCGGAAAGTTATTCACAAATGATAAAGGAAGCAGCTCGAAAGCTTGAAAGGCTGCCATTAGGATACAGGCATACTGGTTTTCAATATAGGGGTTATGATATATATATGAAACCGGTGAATGGACATATTCTATTTTTTACTGTTAACGAGAACACAGCGATAGTTACTTTACTTAGAGTTCTACAGGATGATATGGATTGGCAAAATATAATAAAACAATGGATTCAGGAGAATTCATAAGTATGTAGTTTTTTTGGCTGGAAGCCCCATGTGGTTATTTTACCATATGGGGCTTATTCCGTTATATAAGAGATTTTTGGATGATCCGCAGTTACCCTTTGAGAAAATCAGAAAATTCTCTGGCGACCAGAGGTGCTTTCCGGATGGGGTATACCATGTAGATTTCGTAATAAATATCCGGCGTGATGGGACGGATCACGGTGCCCTCCATCTCCAGATGGGAAGCCATGTTGTGTGTCAGAATAGACAGTCCCATTCCCTTTTGAACCAGGTCGAAGAGGACGGATGCTCTGTCGACAGAGATCGAAGGCCGCAGATCGAAAGACGGATCAGCCTTCTTGATACTGCTGCGCAGAGAACTCATGTGACGGAATTCAATCAGGGGCTCCGCTTTCAGGTCTTTCAGAAGGATGGTCTTTTGCTTTGCGAGAGGGTGAGATTTGGGCATCACAACAGAGAGCGTATCAGAGGTGTAAAACTGCCGCTGATAGAGATCCTCCGGGATATCATAATTTCCGGTCAGAATAAAATCGACTTTTTTCTGCTGCAGCCAGTCGATTAAATCCTTTTCACTGCCCTGCAAAAAGGAATACTGACAGTGCGGATGCTGCTTTTTATAGTCCTTAAAAAAGGGTATAAAATTGTAGAGGGTCACAAGAGGTATATACCCAATGTTGACCTCCGGCGCTTCTGACTCTCTGCCAAGCAGATTTTGCGTGTATTCCTTCTGGATGTTGACCATCTGCTCTGCATAAGGAAGCCACGCTTTTCCGAAATCAGACAGCACAGCCCCTTTTTTAGAGCGGATGAACAGATCCTCTCCCAGATCCGTTTCAATGGACTTGATATGCTTCGAGAGAGAGGACTGGCCGATAAAAAGGAGATCCGCCGCTTCCTGAAAATGAAGCACACGTGCCAGGACGACAAATTCATTGATGTAATTTAATTCCATAATACTACCTCGCTTCTGAAGCACCATGAGAATGGTGCAAGATGCAAAGCTTCGATACAGACTTCAGAAAAGATCCATACCGGTTCCGTTCCTTTGCATACGTTCATTATCTTTATAGACAGCAGTATAACAGATGCGGGAAACGATGTCAAAAAAAGATTCCAAAACGGAATGAAGCAGAGATATAAGGAATTGCCAAGACCAGATGGTTTTTGTATAATATGACCAAGCCAAGAGAACGAACAGTTTAGGAGATGTACGAAATGACAATAGAAAAAGTGGTGACAAAGAACGGAATTGTGGTCGGAATGCCGGGAAAGTATACGGAATGTACCATGTTCCTCGGAATTCCGTACGCAAAGCCGCCGGTTGGGGAACTTCGATATCAGGCTCCGCAGAGGGTGGAAAGCTGGGAAAATGAGCGGGAGTGCTTCTCGTTTTCACCGGCCTGCATCCAGGATCGAAAGGGAGCAGACTTTCCGATCTCAGAGGACTGCCTGTACCTGAATGTATACACACCGGCGAAAACAGCGGATGAAAAGCTTCCGGTCATGTTCTGGATATACGGAGGCGGTTTTGGCGGCGGAAGATCCTCAGATCCAGAGATGTATGGCGAAAACCTGACCCGAAAGGACGTGGTGGTCGTTACCATCAATTACCGTTGCGGTGTGTTTGGCTTTTTTGCTACAAAGGAGCTGGAGGGGCGAAACGGGCAGGTGGTAAATGCCGGTATCCTGGATCAGATTGCGGCGCTTTCCTGGGTAAAGGAAAACATCAGCGCATTCGGAGGAGATCCGGAGCGCATCCTGGTATTTGGGCAGTCTGCAGGAGGGATGTCCACGCGGATGTTGATGACGTCCCCGCTTGCAAAAGGAATGTTTTCCAAAGCAATCATTGAATCCGGAGGCGGCCTCAACGAAGCAGATCCAATCCGGTCGAAGGAAGAGTTTATGGCTCTGTGCGAGCGGGCGATGCAGCATCTCGGATGGACACTCGAGGACATGCTGACACGCGATGCGGCAGAGATCTCGGAGAAGATGGTACAGGCGGCAAAGGAGACTGCAGAAGGCTTTGAGGTCGGGTATTTTCAGCCGTTCATTGATGGTGTTACTCTGATGGATGTACCGGGAAAACAGATCGCTAAGGGGGAGTATCCTGATATTCCGATTATCTGCGGAACCGTGGCCGGGGATGCCTGGATGTTTTCCAGAAAAGTCATGCGGCAGTTTCCGAATGATCGGTATCTCCGGGGGTTTTCTTACGCGGCGAGTCAGGCTTGGGCAAGGC
>JAJQFO010000345.1 GCA_021201095.1 Lachnospiraceae bacterium | reverse complement strand
ATGGGCGGCAGTTTTCTGCAGAAAAGTGGGAAGAAACGTTGCCGGCTACAACTTATGGGATTGAAAAATATCTGGGCAGCGGTCTGATTAAAGGTGTTGGCCCGAAGTTTGCGAAACGGATTGTTCAGCAATTCGGAAAGGATACTCTGGAAATCATCGAGACGGAGCCGGATCGGCTGCTTGAAGTGGCCGGTATCGGGCAGAAACGTGTGAACCAGGTCAAGAAAAGCTGGCAGGAACAGAAAGAGATCAAGAACATTATGTTATTCTTGCAGAGCAATGATGTCAGCACTGCCCACGCCGCGAAGATTTACCGTACCTATGGAAATGAAAGCATCAAAATTGTCAAAGAAAATCCATACAAGCTGGCAGATGATATATGGGGCATCGGTTTTAAAACGGCTGACACGATTGCATCAAAGCTTGGGATTGAAAAAGACCGCTTTATCCGCCTGCGGAGCGGCATCATGTATACGCTTAACAAGCTTTCGGAGAGTGGACATTGCTATGCGGGGCGGGAACAGCTGATTGATGCAGCTGTGAAGCTCTTGGATGTAGAGGCTCCTGAGCTGGAGGTGACGCTGGATGAAATGATGCGTACCTCTGATGTGATTAAAGATGATGACGCGATTTATCTGCCGCCATTCTATTTTTCAGAGACCGGCTGCGCGAAACGTCTGATACGCCTGATGAAGGGTGAACGGCGTGTATCACTGAATGTGGAAAAAGTCATGCGGGAGATCGAATCAGATTCCAGGATTCGCTATGACGAGATTCAGTTGCAGGCGATTCGAGAAGCGATATCATCAAAAGTGATGGTATTAACCGGTGGCCCCGGCACGGGGAAGACAACGACGACCCTGGGGATTATCTCTGCTTATCGGAAAGCAGGCTGCCGGATTATCCTTGCGGCTCCGACCGGACGCGCAGCGAAGCGGATGTCAGAAGCAACTGGAATGGAAGCGAAAACGATTCACCGGCTCCTGGAATATAAACCGCCGGAAGGTTATCAGAAGAATGAGGAACAGCCATTGGAGGGCGATGTCCTGATTCTGGATGAGTGCTCGATGATCGATATTATGCTCATGTACAATCTTCTGAAAGCGCTACCGGAAGAAATGACGCTGATACTGGTCGGCGATACCGATCAGCTTCCGAGCGTAGGAGCCGGAAATGTTCTGAAGGACATTATTGCATCCGGGAGCATCCCGGTTGTCCGCCTCACCCGTATTTTCCGGCAGGCGCAGGGGAGTCGGATTATCATGAACGCGCATCGAATCAACAAAGGCGAAATGCCGGATTTGCGCGGCGGTCGGGATTCCGATTTCTTTTTTGCTGCAAAAGAGACGAATGAAGAAGTTGTTGATCTGCTTGTAAAATACTGTACGAAGAATCTGCCGTCTTACTATCATGTAAACGCATTTTCGGATATTCAGGTACTGACACCGATGCAGCGCGGTGTTTGCGGAGCAGCAAATCTGAATCAGGTTTTACAGGAGGCTCTGAACCCCGAAACAATCTTTCTTAAGCGCGGCGGTACGCAGTACCGGCTGCAAGATAAGGTAATGCAGCAGCGCAACAATTACGACAAGGAAGTGTTTAATGGGGATATCGGCATCATCTCAAATGTAGATATGGAAGAAAATGAATTGACTGTAGACTTTGATGGTCGGAGTATTACCTATGATGTGACGGAACTGGATGAGCTGACGCTTGCTTATGCTACAACGATTCATAAAGCGCAGGGGTCGGAATATCCGATTGTAGTCATGCCATTTACCATGAGCCATTACGTAATGCTGCAGCGGAATCTGTTATATACCGGTGTGACACGCGCAAAAAAGATACTTGTGCTGATTGGCGAGAAAAAAGCGATCGCCTATGCTACACACAACGAAACGACAACATCCAGAAATACAAAGCTCGCAGAACGGATTGCGAACGGATGGAAAGATGCAGTCAAAGCAGGAATGACGCAGAAAGATACCGCTGGGTCTTACAATTACGACCAGAATAATCAGGAAACGGAAGACTTGCCGATGGTAGCCGAGCAGATAGCGCCTTATGGGAGAAAATCCGATAATTCCAAAATCGGATTTTCAGATGGATTTTCGGACGGGATTCCGGATAGCGCCTCAGCTACTGGCTCAGATCGATCTGCAGAGCCGTTTGCTGACTTATTTGAGCGGCTGTCACGTTCCAAATTCCGCAGCAGCTTTTTTCTTAAACCGGCGGATATCGCATATGTCAGGAATAAAGGGATGGATATTATTCGCTCTCATGCCTGTGATTTTATCCGCCAGAGACTGGCTCCTGCAGAGCCAAAGAATGATGGAAAGCAGACTCCGATGAAAGGACATCCCGTTTTCATAGCGCAGCACGCTACTGGTTGCTGCTGCAGAGGCTGTCTGGAGAAATGGCACAGGATACCGAAAGGGAAAGAATTGTCGGAAGAACAGCAGAAGTATGTTGTAGATGTTTTGATGGCGTGGATTGAGAGACAGATGAAAGTGAATGAAGGGAGTCAAAATCTGACATGATACAGCCGATTATGAAAGATGTAATTTTTTTGTCGCAGAAAGCGGAGCCGGCCACTCCGGAAGATCAGCAGGTGGCAATGGATTTGCTCGACACCTTAAAGGCACACGAAGGGGAATGTGTCGGGATGGCGGCTAATATGATTGGCGTAAATAAAGCAATTATAGCTGTGAACATCGGATTTATGAATTTGATCATGTATAATCCGGAGATTATAAAGAAAGCGCAACCCTTTCAGACAGAAGAAGGCTGCCTTTCGCTTGTAGGCGTCAGAAAATGCACGAGATACAAAGAAATCGAAGTTCGATATCAGGATGTCAATTTTAAACAGCAATGTCAGAAGTTCAACGGATGGACGGCGCAGATCATTCAGCATGAAGTCGATCATTTGCATGGTCAGATTATCTGACCGCGGATGATTGTTATATAAACAGGTGTTTAAGATGGAGGGATTATGTTGAAAATTACTTGGATAGGGCATTCGTGTTTCAAATTGGAGAAGGATGGCTATACGATCATTACTGACCCATATGCAGATGGCAGTGTTCCAGGATACACTCCAGTACGCGAGAAAGCAGACATGGTTCTTTGCAGTCATGAGCATGCGGACCACAACTTTCGCGATGGGGTAGAGCTGATCGAAAGGCCGGGGCTTCCGTTTCATGTGGAAGTAATTGAAACTTATCATGATGAGGTGTGTGGGAAAAAGCGTGGCCCGAATAAGATTTTCATTATTGATGATGGAGAAAACCGCGTTGCTCATTTTGGAGATTTAGGGTGTGAGCTTACGCCAGAGCAGATGGAAAAACTGCAGAATCTGGATGTGGCTATGGTTCCTGTCGGAGGTTATTTTACGATAGATGCGAGACAGGTGGCAGATCTTGTCTGCTCATTGAAGCCCGGGATTGTGATACCAATGCATTACAGGAGTGTGAAGTACAGTTTTGGATATGATGTGATTGGGACAGTTGACGAGTTTACTGAGATAATGGATAACGTTAAGACATTATCTGGAAGTGAGATCGAAATCGGATCAACGAATGCTTCAGGACCACAGGTAATCGTACTACAGCCCAGAAATATAGTAATATGAAGCAGAACTTAAGCAAGAGATATGGTATTGAAAGAAATATAGCGGTTTTTTTCTTAAAAAAATTGTAAACATTGACATTACTTTAATATGGATTTATAATTTAATACCATAAATTCATTTAAACCATATTCAAAACGGATAGGGAATGTTTTCTTCCTCTATCCGTCTAGCGCAGGGAATGCCATCAGGACTGCTGACAAAGATGGAGAATTTCTTATGGCTATGGCACCGAGCAGTCAGGCCGCGAAAATCCTTTCGTGTCCCTGTGCATCATTTAAGGAGAAAAAATACAATGAGAAAAAATATTTTTGGCACAGTAATTACTGGTATAGCGGCAGCTATATTGCTTATAGGGACTCCTGGCAGCGAAAAAGGCGCGGGAATGATTGTACACGCATCAGAGGCTTTAGCAACAGAAGACGAAACCTCTGTGGAAATGGCAGAAGGGACGGTTTATCCTCTGACTGTGACGGATGATCTGGGAATCGAAATCACTATAGAAGAAGAACCGCAGCGTGTGGTGTCTTTATCTCCTTCCAATACGGAGATCCTGTATGCCATTGGCGCTGGTGACCGTGTGGTGGGCAGGACAGACTATTGTAATTATCCGGAAGAGGTATTGGAAGTAGAATCGATTGGTTCTTATTACTCTCCAAACACAGAACTGATTCTTTCAGTGTCTGCGGACATTGTTTTTGCTTCCGATTATATGGATGATTCTATCCGTGAACAATTAGAAGATAATGGCGTAAAGGTGGTTATTTTTTCTGCTGTAGATGTAGAGAGCGTGGAGAATGATATCCTCCTCGCGGGACAGATTTTAAATTGTACAGAAGAAGCTGCTCAGGTTACGGAAGAGATGGAGTCCGAAATGGAGGAGCTTCAGGAAATTCTGGCTGATAAGACAGAGATAAAGTCTGTGTTTATCGACATAGGTTCTTTTTACAGTGCAGGACCTGGCTCTCTTTTGGATAGTATGCTGACAGATATTGGCGCAGAGAATATTGTAAGCGATACTGGTGAAACATGGCCGCAGCTTTCCGTAGAAACGATTATTGAGAAAAATCCGGATATCTATGTTTCCCTGTATACTACGCCGGAAGAATTAAAGGAAATTTCGGGATTTGAAGCGCTTGATTGTATTGTCAATGACCAGATTGTTTATTTTGATGGTTCTTCTGAGGAAGGCGACATCATCCAGAGAGCGGGTCCAAGACTGGTAGAAGGCACGTGGCTGATGGCGGAACAGATTTATCCGGAGCTTTTTGAATGAAACAAAAAAGAAATTATTTCGCTTTGATTTTGGCGGTATTCTGTTGCGTGGCGGTGATGTATGTCTGCTCGGTAATCGGAGCCGCCAATATCCCTTTCGGGGATGCCAACAGGATTTTGCTGCATGAATTATTTCATATGGATGTAGATATATCAGATATTTCCCGGGGAAGTATTTCCATTATTTGTAATGTCCGGCTTCCCCGGGTTTTGATGGGCTTTATAACCGGTGCAGCGCTGGCTATATGCGGTGCGGGATATCAGGGGATTTTTCGGAATCCCATGGCAGACCCATATGTGTTAGGTGTCTCTTCCGGCGCATCGCTAGGGGCTTCGATTGGGATTGTGTTACATTTTTCTACAGGCATCCTGGGATTGAATGGGACGACCTTGCTGGCTTTTGCCGGCTCTCTGGGAACCATTGTACTGGTATACAGTATTTCCAGAATAGGCAAAAGAGTACCTGTTTCTACCCTGTTACTTTCAGGAATTGCAGTAAACCTGACCCTGTCAGCCCTTCAGTCGCTGATTATGCTGCTGAATCAGCAGAGTATGGATGTAATCATGCGTTGGTCAATGGGCAGCCTGAATGGAAAAGGATGGAACCAGGTTGTCACGGTACTTCCCTACGTGATTGTCGGCATATGCATTCTGCTTTCATCCTCCAGAGATCTGGACATTATGCTTGACTGGGGAGGATACGGCTATGCAGCTGGGAGTCAATGTGGAATACCAGAAGAAAAAAATCCTTTTTGCTTCCAGTATCCTCACGGCAGCAGTAATCTCAGTAACCGGTGTCATCGGTTTTGTCGGCCTGGTGGTGCCCCATGTGGTGCGCATTTTTGCCGGTCCTAAGCATAAAACACTGATGATCTATTCGATTTTGTTTGGAGGGATGTTTCTGGTTATTTGCGACACTTTGGCCAGATCGCTGACAACACAGGAAATCCCCGTTGGAATTATCACATCTCTCTGCGGCGGTCCTTTTTTCCTGTACCTGTTAAGAAAATCAAAGAGAGGCGGTACCTTTTCATGAGCCAGGTGAAACTGGAATGCTCCCATCTGGCAGCCGGGTATGGGAACGGAGAAGTATTAAAAGATATCAATCTGACGCTGGAAGAGGGTGAAATGGCGGCATTGATCGGCTCCAATGGCACCGGAAAATCCACCTTGATTAAGTGCATATCAGGCCTTTTACCACTGATGCGCGGAACGATGCACATTTGTGGGAAAAGACATGATTCCCTGAAAAGCAAAGAGAGAGCACGCCTGGTCGCTGTTGTCCCGCAGTCTTACCACGTAGACTATGATTTTACAGTAGAAGACATTATTCTGATGGGGAGAAATCCATACCTCGGTTTCCGGAAACGTGAAGGGCAGGAGGATTATGATATCGTCAGAGAGGCCATGGAGGTAACCTGTACAGAACAGTTCCGTGGACGGCTTTACAATGAACTGAGCGGAGGCGAGCGCCAGCGGGTGATTCTGGCACGTGCCATCGCACAGCAGCCTGAAATTATACTACTGGATGAACCCACGGCAGCTCTTGATCTTCACCATCAGATAGAGGTAATGGAGCTGATTGAACGTCTGAATCGTGAAGATCATGTAACGGTATTGGCAGTGTTGCATGATATTAATATGGCAGCCAGATTCTGCGGACGGATGATCCTGCTGCAGGATGGTATAATCAAAGCAGACGGAACCCCATCCGAGGTAATGAACAGACAGAATATGTCACAACTTTACCACATGAAACTGATGATTCGCGAAAATCCTCTCTTTGACAGGCCGGAGGTTGTTCCAATCCGGGTAATGAATGAGAAAACAGAAGAATGCCCTGTCCATATTCATGTGATTTGCGGAACAGGTGGTGCCGTGAAAATCATTGAAGAACTGGATACAAAAGGATACCGGGTCACTGCCGGTGTAATCAATACAGAAAGCAGTGACTGCGAAATCTGTCGGACTTTGAATTTGGAAAGAGTGGAAATTCCGCCATTTACACCGGTTTCTGTTAAGGAACAGGAAAGGAATCTGGCTATGATGGAGGATGCGGAAATCATTCTGGTCGCGGACATTCCATTTGGGAAAGAAAATCTGCCGAATCTGGACGGACTGGAATATCTGAATGGACGGATTTTTTTCCATAAAAATGTTCTGAACAAAGATTATACAAACGGTGCCATGACTAGGCGGCTTAAAGAAATTGAATCAAAGAAACAGATATGTTATTTCAATGATTATGATGAATTCCTGAATATACTGGCTGGATCGCTATATTCTGACGAGTAAAAAGTCAGATTGATCAAGAATGAGAGGACTCAGGATTATAACGAATCTTACCAATCAAAAGGGGGGAAATAATATGGCGAATACGGATCAGTTTGGAGATTCTGTTAAAAAAGTTCTGCTGGCTGGTATTGGTGCAGCAGCCATCACTGCGGAAAAATCCAAAGAATT
>JAJQFO010000343.1 GCA_021201095.1 Lachnospiraceae bacterium | reverse complement strand
AAATACGCCGCATTCCTCACGAAGGACATCCTCAGGCTCCGTCTGTTCATGTACAGGGTCCAAACCCCGTATTATTTCTGTCTGATCCTGATTCATCAGCATTCTCCCTCCGACCATGTAGTATTATACTGACACCGCGCTGGTAAGTCAACCAAAAAAGTATAATGTGTACATAAATAAAACCCTGATAAAAGCCCAGACAGGCCGTACTTATGTCCGCGTACTTCTGAAATACTGCTCTTTCAGCTCCCCGGTCACCTCCTCAAGAGGACGCGACAGCATCTGTTCCTTATAAGTCAGGAAATCAGGATTCTGGCAAAGCTTCGCATTGTGTTCCTGAATGGTCCGCACCAGGTACTCATCCGCATGCAGCTCCTTCAGCCGGTTCCTGTAATCTTCCTCAGATAAAAACAGCGGCAGTGCACTGATGTATTTGCGAAAGCTTTCCTTCGTCTGCAGGAGCTGATATGACTCCCAAAAACAATCGGCAGCATCCTCAAAGCGAAACAGCCCGGTAAGAGCCACACCCAGATTGTTCCATACTCCGGCGTAAAACTGAGAGCCAAGCTTTCCGGGACTCTTCTTTTTTAAAATCTGCCGGTACATCCAGGCTGCCCTTGCATACATTTTTTCTTTTACCAGATAATCGCCCCGCATCTTCTGCTTCATTTCATCAGACTGCACCTCTAATTTAGAGAGCTGATCCTGATAATCGCGCATTTCCTGACTGGTCAGGTACCCCGCCTCGCGAAAGATCGGCAGAACAAAGGAAGCCGCATCCTTCTCTGTAGGAGACTTTTCTTCCATCTTCTGCAGCTGCCCATAAAGAATCCGGTACAGTCGGCTCAAATGCAGCTCGTCGCGGATCCAGTCGCAGAGTTTTTCGTTCATGATGCTTTCGTCGATCAGGCAAAGATTATTGTGCAGATAAAAACACAGCTCCTCAAGTGAATAAATCCCTGTGCGGATGTTTTCTATATAATAAGGCTGGTTTGCCTGTTTTACCAGGCAAAGATCATAGCTCATGAAAACCCTCCTCTTTCAGTTCTATTTTTAAACGCTTCGCGTTGGCAAATGTAAGGAAACGCCACCTCACTCCGTTCGGAGGCAGGTCGCATTTGCCATTCCGAGAACGCTTCGCGTTGGCAAATGCTCAAAACCGTATGTCGCGGGACCAGGTCATCTGGGAGGATTTGTAGAGACCTCCAAAGCCCAGATCCTCCACCTCGACATGACAGCAGACGGCGGATGTATAGTATATGGTCATGCGCAGCCTGGTCGCACGGTCCGGCCTCTTTGGAAGCCCTGGAAGGCGCATGCAGTGGATAATAGGCGCACCGGGCGTCATGGGCTGTGAAATGAGCCGGATTTCCCGTTCGCCATGCAAAATAAATTCGCAGACATGATGTGCCTCGTACCAGTTCACTCCTGCGTTCACAAGAGGGTAATAGCTCTCCTTTCCGCGGATGCACATTTCCATGCCGAGATTCCGCTCCAGCATATCGCCGCCGCCGAAAAGGATCTCGCTGCCGCCGAGGACGCCGCTCCGCTCCATCGCCGCATAACAGGCGCCCCTGGAGTATAAATTCATACCCTGATAGGCCCGCCGCCCGGAGCACAGAAACTGGATGGAGCGTTTTGCCCAGCTTTGGTCGAAATAATCCCCAAAGAGATAGCTGACCGCGATCGTCCTTCGTTCAAATACTTTTTTCAGCAGTTCAAAGAAAAGACGGTCTTTTTCCCTTCTCCAGTCCTCATCAGAACGGTTCGCGCGCACCTCTTCTGTCACCGGCTGCCGGGCCGCCTCCGTAACACGGGCGATCGCCGGTTTGGTCGAGCGGTCAATGTGAAGCACATAGCCGACCATATTTTCTTCCTCATAAGTGAGCAGTGCAACATCCTGCGCCCAGAGTTCCTTTTTCTGGTTGATTACATAATAATAGAAGGAAGACAGATAGTCCTGCACATAGATTTTTTTACGGTCGACTCCCAGGCGCAGCAATGCATTTACAATTACCTGATTCTGTGTCTCTGTAAGATTCTTTACCGTCACCATCACCGCGAGTGTCGTATTGGATGTCAGGAGCTTCAAATCGGCGATGCACAGCTTCAGATAAGCCGCGAGAATCTCGTCACTGTCTGTCGGGGACTGTCCTTTTCCCCCGTTATCTCCGGACAGGCTTTGCAGTATACTCTCCCAAACGTGCGCAGCCGAAGCTTCGCCGGCCGTCTCAGACACACCATCCCAAAGAAACCAGATTCCATTCGCATCCTGGCACATGCCGGCCGGTATCAGCTGCGAGCGTTCATCCTCGCCCAGCGTCATCGGCTCTCTGACTGACTGGTGATAATAGGTCACCTGTGTATAGTCCGGGTTCAGATCGATCCCCAGAATTAATTCATTTGTCGCCTGTATCATAAATATTCACCACTCTATCAGACCAATGTAAATACTTCTTTCGCAAGATATTCGAGCGTAAGCCACGTATCCAGCGTTTCCTGTGCAGTTTCTGTGTCCCCGCTGCTCACCGAACAGCAGAGCCGGTTTAAAAGGCCATACATCCCCGTATCCGGCTCATCCGGATCCGCGCGAAGAGTTCTGCTATCAGAAACAATCCTTTTGCCGCTCTGATTCGCAGTGACAGAAACTTCCCCGCGGGCATCCGCGCCCGGAGAAATCTCCTCAAACACACACTCTATTTCTTCGTCCGCAAACAGCGTAAACTCTTTCACAAAAATACCCTCAAAGCAGTTCGGCACCAGCTCTGTGATGTATTCCGGCTCCGATGATGCCAACGGCTCTGCAGCGCCAGATGGCTGCGCCGCTCCTGCGGCTTCCGACAGTTCTTCTGTCTGCGTCAATTCTGTGATTCCCGACAGTTCTTCTGTCCGCGCCGTTTCTGGTGCTTCAGCCATCTTTTGTCCATTTTCTGAAAGGTATCGGTAGCGGATGCGGACGATGCTCTTTGGGTTGCCGACATACTCTGCAAACACATGTCCCTGCAGCTGCCACGGACGCAGCAGTTCCTCATCGAAACGCTTAAAAAATGCGAAACGCATTCCCTTCGTATGAAACTCCTCCAGCATCTCGGCCGCATACACACGCTGCGTCTTTGTCAGCGACGCCGCACGCGCGTAGCTTTCCAGAAGAGCCAGCCGACACACCGGCTCCTGCTCAAACAGACGGTCCATACCGCTCAGGCGCCGGTATTCATTTTCTATATACTTGAAAACAGGCTCCGCCACCGGAAGTCCTCTGACAAAATATTCATAGGATTTCAGATTCACATAGGCTGTACAGAGCTTCTGACGCCCCAGCTTTTTTAAATACGCGCCGAAGACCGGCTCAGAGCCCGCCGATCCGGATCTGGTGAACAGAATCATCATGAGAATCTTTTCTTCCAGCAGCATGGTGTCAAGTCCGAATTCACAGGCCGCCGCCCAGATCTGCTTCATTTCCTCTGCCGGTCCTTCAAAGTAAAGCAGCAGATAGCGCAGCAGCTTATCGTCATATTTGCCCCGGGCAAAGCACTCCCGGCAAAGAGAAAGCAGCATGGCATTCTCTTCAAACTCCAGTTCCAAAACCATACGGCTGGCGATACGCACCAGCTTCACCAGCGGGATCTCCTCCGCCCCGAATTCATCCAGCAAGGCGAAGGCTTCCGCACACCTTCCTTCTTCCGCAAGAAGTGTGATCATCGCAGTTTTATTCACGTGTGCAAAATCCTGTATCGTGTTTCTGCGCCCGGCCTTTCCTGAGAGCATCCAGTCCAGGAAATCCGGGAGTGTATCGTCGCGCAGATGATCCATATAATAAGAAAGGATCCAGGCCCGCAATTCATCCCGGAAGCCTTCGGTGATCTCGGGAAGTGCGCAGCCCGCGCGAAAATAAGGAAGCAGCCTGTCATTGACCAGTCCGGATTTCATGCTCTGCGAGCAGAGAAAAATGACCAGTCCCGGATATTCCGGTGCTTTTTTCGCACACCAGGAGAGCATCCGGTCATCTTCAAGCAGACGGCTGAACCGGCAAACTGACCGGGCCTCATGCCGGACGCCGTCGGCATCCACCGCAAAAAGAGCGGCATCCGGATCATAAATCCGTATCTGCGCCCGCCCGTTTTTCAGACGTACTGTATAGTCCTGCTGTATGCGTACAGAATGCAGAACAATCTGGCGAATATCCATCTCCGGCCGGGTACATTCTATCTCATACGTAAACAAGAGCTTAATCAGTCTTCCTGCCGAAGACGGCGTAATCATCGATTCGCGCAGGAAATCTCTGTACAGAACAGCCAGGTCCTCCGTAATATGTCCGGATTCCAGCTGGTCCGTCAGAAACCGCTCCATCTGCGTGCGGCTGCCCGTCCAGATCTGCGGCTCGGCATCCCGGTTTTCGTAGATGCTCCGGTAAAACACGGCGCGTCTCGAATAGTCCAGCGATGCGTCATAAGAAAAATACATGCGGATAATCTGCGGAAAATCTTTAACTTCCATCCCTTCCACAGTCTGCAGATAAGCCTCATAAAGGCCATTCAGACGCAGACCCGCATCCACTCCCCGCGCATACCATTCGAAATACTTCTTTTCCTTCCGGTCACCCCGGATCAAAATCTGGCAGATAGCGCGCACCAGATCATCGGATGGGTAGAGCTGCCAGCCATTGGACAATACCCCAAACAGCCTGTCATCAAATGCCGTATGGTGCATGGAGAGATTGGCCACCTGCCGGAGAATCTCCGCTGTCATGACCTTTTCCTGATCCGCAAAACGCAGAAGATGCAGTTCAAACTCTCCCAGATGCCGCAGCAAAAATGGATTTTCCTTCAGTGCCTGCCAGGCCTCCAGATAGAGGATCCGACTGCGGCAGCCGCTCGTAAACTGCTCCATAACCGCCTCATAGCGGGCGCCGGGGTTATTCAGATACTTTTCCTGCAGGTAAAAAAGGATCCACTGCAGCTGCCAGCTCTCCTTCCTGCGGTAAAATTGCTTGCTGACCTCTTCCTCCACGCAGTCCACATAGGAGGCCTCCTGATAGAAAAAGGTCGTAATATAGAGATAATAGCAATAACGCTCCGGCGTATCCAGTCTCTGCCTCTGATCCTCAACCTGCTCCAGAAGACGGCTCGCCTTATGCTTCCTGTCATCAGCATAGTACATCTGTATCAGAAAAAGATCCGCAAACGGGTCATCTCCGCCCGCTCTCTTATAGCTGTTGATCACGCTGACGGAATGCTCAATCCAGGAAGGCGTGTCCGTCTTTTGCAGACGAAAGCTGACATAGAGATTTTCCAGCTTTTTCATCATGATCTTCCGGATATGGTACTGGTGATCTTTATGCAGCAGCGACCTTTTGTGAGCAGCCACTGTCACGGTAAGCGTCTGCCGCCCGGCTTTCAGAGTCAGTCTCGCGAAATTATTCCCCGCATGCATCAGATTGGTGTCCAGGACCAGATTCAGATCAAAGGTACTGCCCGCGAAATCATCTGTCGAAAAAAGTGTCCGCTCGGGGCGCACAAACAGGGCGTCCGATTCTACCGAAACCGCCTGAAAGCCCCAGGTATTCTTTTTCATGCGGATAGTCTCCCGCACAGGCTCTGACAGCTCGCCGTAGTCGATGGAAAGCGTCTCCGGCTGTTCTCCTCCGGATCCAGGCACAGAAATCCGCGTCCAGTCCTCATCCGCTTCAACAGCCTCCTTTTCAATCGCAGAACCGTCCGACGAGGCAAAGGATAATTCCAGTGCTTCCTTACATCCGGACGCAACAAAGAACTCTTCCAGACTGCGATAGCTCACGTCCGCAGACCGCAGGCCCTCATAAAGGGCAAGGTGCTCCGGATTTTCTTTCAGGATCACACGAAAAGAAGATTTCAGAAAATAGCGGTATGCGCTCTGGTAATCCTGCCTGGCCAGCTGCGCAAACTCCTCCAGATTCGAAAAAGGAAGCTCCTGAAAATTCTGCCCCGCCTCCAGGCATACCGTATAAGGAATCTCAAACTCCCCGCAGTCACAGCATAGCGCAATCGTTCCCTCCAGCGGCCCGGCGGCAAATGATTCCGCTGTCAATCCGCTGCAGTCAAACTGATAATGAATCTCGTTCGAAATGCCATGAAACTCCGACGGCTCACAGAGCATACGTATATCAGATGGATATAAATAGCCATGAATGCGCTGCCCCTGGGCACTCTCTATAAAAAACTTCCCATGCAGCAGGGCGCCCGGCGCCCCCTTCAGCTCCAGCTGCTCCGGCCGGATCGTCACATGCCCCGGCTCATATTCAAATATTCCGTTTAGTAGCTGTTCGATTCGTCTTTTCAATCTTTTTCACCCAATTTTGTCAGCTGTCCTTTGCCAATCACCACAAGCCGCACTCCCGGCGGGACTTGTGAGATTGCTCTTTCGTTTTTCGCCCGCAGCTGCACCCCCGTACATATGATTTTCTAGTATAGCACCGAATGAACATTTCTTGCAACAATTCCTTTTAATTTAAGAAAATTTTTGCCTGAACCGGGCGCCGTCCGGCGGCAGGAAATATATATTGCAAATGCATTCAAAAATAGTGTATAATTAGCTTGCAAAAAAATTTTTCAAATTTTCAAAAAAATGCTTGCAATTTCTAACGGGTCGATGTATAATGCCGTTTGTAAGGTTCCTTGGTCAAGCGGTTAAGACGCCGCCCTCTCACGGCGGAAACAGGGGTTCGATTCCCCTAGGGACTATTTTTTATTAATATTTTATTTCGACCTTGCTTAAGTAGAGGTCGTTTTTTATTATAAATTTGGTTTTTATTGTAGATCGAATTTCTATGTGCTATAATAATTTTATCACATCAATATCAGGTGCAGATGAAAATCAATCATTTCCTGCACTGGAAAGTAACCATCGTTTTTCCGTTTTTCACTATAAGTTGGAGGTGATTGCATGCCTGCTTCAGCTGAGGTTGTAGAAGCACTGGCGCGTAAACTGGAACGAATTCGATTGTTAAACGATTTGAAGGACTGTAAAACGCTGGAAGATTTTCAGGCGCTCGTCAAAAAGTACGAAACTCTTTGCAATGATGACAACAAATAAGAGAAATCGAGACCCCGGACTTTTCAGTCCGGGTTCTCATATTTTTGTCTGAAATAATCAAGCAGCGGTCCGGCGGAGAGCTCTCTGCCGCACACGCGCTGCAGCACTTCGGATGAAGTATACAGGCTGCCGTAGCGGTGGATCTTCTCGTTCAGCCACGCGGTAATCTCACGGATCCGGCCTTCTGCGAGGATATCGTCTACGCTGCCCTTCTCTTTTTCCAGCGCCTCCAGGAACATACCGTCATACATGGAGCCGAGCAGGTAGGATGGGAAGTAGCCGAAGGAGCCGTCAGACCAGTGCATATCCTGGAGAATGCCTTCACCGTCATCCGCCGGACGGATGCCGAGCAGTTCTTCCATCTTATCGTTCCAGAGTCCTGGAAGGTCTTTGACCGGCACGTTGTCCCGGAAGATCGCTTTTTCCATCTCATAGCGCAGAATAATATGCAGACAATAAGTCACTTCGTCTGCTTCCGTACGGATCATGCTCGGGTGTACGTCGTTGATAGCCTGACAGAAGGTATCCAGTGGGACTTCCTTGAACTGGGGCAAGAGTTCGCCAAGCTTGTCATAGATCGGAACCCAGAAGCTCCTGCGGCGGCCGAGAATGTTTTCATAGAAGCGCGACTGGCTCTCGTGCAGCCCCATCAGATTGACCTGACCGGCCGCCGTGTCCTGATAAGCCGGGTCCACATTCTGTCCGAAAATCGCGTGTCCGCCCTCGTGAATCGCGCTGAAAATCGCGGAAATCGGGTCGTCCTCTTTGTAATGATTGGTTACGCGGACATCGCCGATACTCAGCTCCGTCGTGAACGGGTGCTCACTCTCAGCGGTCGCTCCGGCATCGGCGTCAAAGCCGATGTACTCCAGCAGCATCTGCTGCACCTTTTTCTGTGCGGCAACATCGTATCTTCCCTCAAGAGCGGAAAGATCTGGCCTGGGTCTTGCCTCAATCTTTTTCAGAAGAGGCAGCAGTCCTTCCTTTAATTCTTCAAATACGCGATCAATTGTTTCACCGTCAATGCCTTCCTCATACATGTCCAGCAGCACTTCATAGGGATCCTGATCCGGCTCCATGTAATGCACGTATTCTTTTGTCATGGAAATCACCTTTTCCAGGTAAGGGGCAAACTGGGCAAAATCCGCGCTCCTCTTTGCCTTTTCCCAGGCTTTTTCCGAGCGGGCCTTTGTCTCCGTATAAGCGGTGAAAAAGTCTGCCGGGACACGTTTGAAGCGTTCATACTCCCGCGAATAGCGCCGGACAGTGAGCTGCATGGCCTCATCGAGCTTATCGTATTCCTCCGGCTCGGAAAGTGTGCGCAGAATCTGTCCATACTCATCCGCCGTAGAAAGACGGAAGGATTCGGATGAAAAATAGGAAATGGCATCCATGTGCGCTTCCACGCCTTTTTCCGGCGCAAGGGTCTGCAGATCCCAGTAAAGAAGTGTGAGCACGTGATCGTACTGCTTCATCTTGTGCAGGTATTCTTTGAATTGATCCAGTGTCTGACTCATTGTGTTCCTCCTTGTGTAATCAAATAAGATCGTAACTGTAAATGCGCTAAACAGTTACATAAGATCTAAGTTTGAACATACTATTCATCTTTTCCAGATAGTAACAAAGTATACGCCCATTTTCTCATATGGGCAAGGATGTTTTTCTCTCATGCCGTATGCCCGGCTCAGAGGCATAGTGTGAGGCTCTATCGGTTCATCCGCATTTACCGTTTCTGTAATAATAATCGCAGGTACAAAAATCGAGACGAGCCGCTGAACTGATGGGCTCATCCACACAATAAAAACGCATGCGTCAATTCTCTCAGGCAGTACAAAAATGTCCTCTCTCTGACCTCCTGCGTGGTCAGAATGGAGGTGACCGCATATTCACTGCCATCAACCAGGTAGTGCACAAGTCCAACCTGCGTCCCTTCCGCAGCCGGTGCCTCAATAGTTTGCAGCATTTCCACGCGCACTTCGACATCCTCGTCCGATCGCATCAGCACTTCCACAGAAGGCAGCTGCTCCGCCTGTGTGGATACCTGCTCCTGCTGCCCGTCTGTGACTGCAATCTCACCTGTCTGCGGCACCACAGCTGTGATATTGCGCTGCTCATATTCAGAAAGGCCATAGTTCATCAGCTTTTTGGTGTCGACCCACTTGTAGCCCTTGTTGTTCGGCCAGCCGCAGGCAAGAAGCGCCACGATCAGCAGCTTCCCCTCTCTTTCGAGTGCGCCGACATAGCAATACCCTGCTTTTGAGGTGAATCCGGTCTTTCCGGAAATTGCTCCCTCCATCAGATTCAGAAATGCGTTGTGGTTCGTGCAGCTGTAGCTGCGTGTGCCGGAAATATTGGAAAAAGAATACGAAGCGGTCTGCGTCACTTTCAGAAAAGCTTTCCTCTGAGGAGACTCCGTGAGACAATAGCGCATGATCAGCGCCAGATCATGTGCGGTCGTGTGATGCTCGCCGTTTTCATCCTCGGCATCCAGACCGTTCGGCGTAATAAAATACGTCTGCGTACAGCCAATTTCCCGCGCTTTCGCATTCATCATTGCGGCAAAGCCTTCCACACTGCCACCGATGGCCTCTGCGATGCAGACAGCCGTATCGTTATGCGATTCCAGCATCAGGGAATATAAAAGGTCGCTCAGATAAAACGTGTCGTCCTTTACCATTCCCAGCTTTACCTCGGGCTGTGCGGAGGCAGTGCCGGATACGGTGCAGATGATATCTGCGGCCGTGTCCGATTCAGGACCTGCACTTTGCTCGATGCCCGTCTCAGAATCTGTGTTCAAAGCAGCGTCCATATCCGTTTCTGCATCCGGATCTGCTTCTGTTAAAGAATCCGCATACGAAGCACCATCCTCCATCTCCCCCATCGCTTCCAGCGCAAGGATGCAGGTCATTATTTTGGTCGTACTCGCCATTGGCAGCGGCACATCGCCATTCTGATCATATAGAACACGCCCGCTGCCGCCGTCCATCAATACGGCGCATCGGGCGTATAAATCGAGAGAGATATCTGTATCAGCCATGTCAGCTGTCTCACTTGCAGCTTTCCACGCAATTGTTCCCGCCACGCCTGCATCTTCGCCTGCATCTTCCCACGCGGCCGCATCCGCAACGCTTGTACCTTCCCACACGGCCGCATTCGCAACGTTCGCAGCACAAAGGAGGGAAATCAATGCCGCAGCTATTATCTGTTTCATTCTTCTCCGCAGTCTTCTCATCAGACACTGTCCAGAATTATATGAATTCTGTAAAATATATGCGTTCCGGACCCGCTCTATGACTGATAGGAAATCCTGCTTCTAAGTCTTAATTCTTTGAAAACGGCTCTTGTATTTCCGAGAAATACTTCTTGATCTCCTCCCAGTTGTATTTCAGATAAGTTTCCAGAAGGGTTTCAGATACATCAATAGTCCCGGAGCTCCCTTCCGCCGGACTGTGCCATCATGACCCTCTATATGCTTTCCCCGGCTCTGTGCATCCCAAAAGCGACCGGTTCATACCGTTTGCGCAGGACACGGACTACCCGGTTCAGATCGCCCTCGACGACGACATCATATTTCCCCGGTATGCTGCCGAAGGTCACGGTCTGGTCAATGCCGATCATGTTTTCCAGCTCGGTCAGCATATGCTCCCTCGTAGCTTCCCGGTTGTATATCTTGATGTAGGCGCAGCCCGGATAATTTGTAGAATCATAGCAGAGTATCTTAAACCGTCTGGTATATCCGCCCTGCTCCAGAATCTGGTAAAAATCCTGAACGACCTTTTTCGGGTACAACAGCATGAGATACACCGCTTCCACATGCTCCGGAGGATTGCCGCACACATAATTGCGCAGCGGGGAACGGCGCAGCCTGGAGATCAACTCACCATGTACTGCCTCCTCCGTCTCCTGGTAATAAATCACCATCGCGTCCTGCAAAATCACATTGGTGAAACACATCAGTCCCTGCGACTGTGCCAGAGCAAGCAGCTTTCCCGTCTCCCCGGCTGTCAGGGTAAACTTTTTCAGATAGCGTTTTTCTTGAATATCGTAAAGCGCCGCGCCATCCATGACAATCACCGGCAGGCGCAGCCGGACATCCCGCATCGGCTCCAGCAGAGACGCCGGCGTACGCATTGTGGAAATCGTGAAATTCGCGCCGTCATCCAGCATCCGGTTCAGCTCCACGCGGCTGAAATCACTGAGCGTATCCTTTTCATCCAGCAGCGTACCGTCCAGTCCGGATACGAAAAGAATATCTTTTCTGCGCTTTCGAGGCAGGGTAAACGTATTTACCAGCAATCCAATCAGAATACCGACGATGGTATCCAGGAAACGGTTCCACACAAACAGATACGGATTCAGATCTCCCGCGTGATTGACCACAATACTCAGAAATACCACACAGGAGAAATAGGACGCCTGCTTTTTCTTAATCAAAACAGTCGTATATAAGACCAGAATGATCATCGCGGAAATCACCGCCGCGTTGAGTACCTGAAGCCAGAACGGCTTCGCCTCCAGTATTTCCGTGGTGAGAGTCTGACCACGAACAAGAAGAAAAAGCAGGCCGAACAGCGCTCCGATGATCGTCCCAATCATACGCTGATACGCGTTCTTGAACGTAGTGGCCGTATACATCTGGATGCACCAGAGCGCAGCGAGCTGGGAATAAAAAACAATCCCGGCATCGCCGCGCAGAAATGACACAAAATAACATAAAATAATCGCCGCCGCAGATTTCAAAATCCGCATCCCCGGATGCGGCAGGCGCGAAAGTGAGAAAAAAGCAGTTCGTTCCGATTTGTTCACGGCATTCATTGGAAATATCCTCCGGCAAAGTATGTATATAGGTCTCTGTCAGACAAAAAAAGAGCCCGGTATATGGGCTCCTTCGCTGCCTGGTAATCTTATATCCAAAGCTTCACAATGTCAAGAAGGTTTTTTCAGATCCGCACCTGTCCGGTCTCACGGTTTTTTACACGGAAAGCGTGCGGAGTCATTCCGTAGCGTTCCTTAAATACCCGGTGAAAATAGCTGTTGTTTTCATATCCCACAGAAGCAATAATGTCGCTGACCGGCAGATCGGTATCGCAGAGCAGCTGCACAGATTTGCTCAGGCGTTTTCTCTGCAGAAGCTCTTTGAAATTGTGACCGGTACTCTTCTTGATCAGGCGGCTCAGCGTATGGATCGGAAGCCGCAGCTCGGCCCCCAGCTCTGTGAGGGTCGCGCTGCGGTATTTCTGCTCGATATAATTCAGTGTCGTCATGGAGATCATATTTTCGTACTGGTCAGGCCGGCAGGTCTGGACACTCTGGATCGAGTCAACCAGGTACATGAAAATGAGTCCCATGGTCGTCTGGTTGATCCGGCTGTCGTTGTTTTCACCGGTCACGAGAGAATAGATCATATTTTCCAGCAGATTTTGTATCTGAAGGTTATCCGACACTTTGAAATACAGATATTCTCCCCGCTGTTCATCGCGGCGCAGAATGTTTACCAGGAAATCTGCAAGGACATTGTTTTTGCCGGTCATCGTGTAAGCTACATCAAAAAACTCCGGAAGCATGATGAAATTAATCGCAATGTCGTTCTCCTGCGCGGGGAGGATTTCATGCCAGGTGAACTGGTTCAGAAAAAGCAGTTCGCCTTTTTTTACAACTACCTCCTGCTCTCCGATGATGTTTGTCAGAGAGCCTTCGCAAACATAGAGCGCCTCAATATAATTATGCCGGTGCTGAGGGAACCGGACAAAACGGGTATGCGTCCGCGCCGTGATCAGTTTCCCCTCCTCCAGCATTTTCGCGCTGTCAACAGTAAACTGGGACGACTTGAGCACATACCCGGACGCATACAGCTCCCGGTCTACCTGATTTTCTCCATCCAGAATTTTCTGTTCTTCATCCGTTATTTTTCTGAGCTGGTCGAGAAGCTCCTTCCGCATGTCCCGCCTCGATTTCCCATCCCGGATTTCCTGCCCCAGGGATTTCTTCTACGTTTATCTTCCAGTGTCTATTAACCAGTATCTTTCTTGCCACGACTCTCATTCCATAAATATGCCCGTACTCGTGCAGTGTTTTTCACTCGCAGCAACTTTCATCACTTATCCGTACTCGCAACAAGAGTATGGATGCAGGCAATGTTCCGATTTGCGAAGTGAATCGAGAACGGTACCGATTCTTTATTGCGCGGCTTCCATGGAACCAACCTTCATCTCTGGAATGACAGCCGCATGGCATGCCTTCTTTAGTCCAGATGGAATACCTTCTGCAGCGGTACAGATACCGGGCTGTTGTCCGGATTGGTCTCCATAATGTCCGCCATGAAATCCCACCACTTGCGGTTAATCGCGGTGTCATCACTCTTTGCCCATTTTTCCTCGTCCTCGATCTCAATATAACCGAAAAGAGTCAGCGTCTCGCGGTCCAGAAAAATCGTATAATTCTTTCCACCGTACTCGTGGATCATATCCTTCATTTCCGGCCAGAGCTGGTTGTGTCTCTTCTCGTATTCTTCCTCACAGCCCGGATACAGTTTCATTTTAAAACCCTTAATCATTGCTAAATTCCTCCTTTTACGCATTTTACTCATTTTAGAATCTCAGAATCATCTGCTGACACTGCTTTGATTATACCCTCTCTCAATTCTGGCGTAAAGAAAAATTTCCCAATCTTAACAAAATTCTCAGTCAGATTAATTTCAAATCCACGCTTCGCACGGGATATACCCTCGCCGGGGGGCATCCCACGCTTCGCATGGGATATGCCTTACGCGCCATGGCGCGCAAACTGAAAAAAGGGCGAAGCTTTCGCTCCGCCCAGCCCCGGAAAATGGGATCTTACTGCCCTTCCAGAGTTTTTTCAGGAACTAATTTCGATTTTAAGAATTAGTACAGTTCAGCGTACTCTTCTACGTTCTCCGGGTTGAACTCAAGCGGAAGACCAAGGATGATCTCTGTGCCGCCGTCAGATGCCGCAACGATCTCGAAATCGCCAAGGTCGCCAGCTGTGAAGGTCTCGCCTTCAGCACCGGTGATTTCCTCATTCGCGATTGCGATGGATGTATAAGCAGCAAGGGTTCCAAGGCCCTGCATATCCCACAGATAGAAGTACGGGCAGGAGTAGTCATCGCCGTCGCCTGTATACTCAAGCATCTCAGACGGAAGGCCAAGGCCGGTCAGCTTGCAGGTGCAGTCATTGTCCTGCAGATACTTAGCAGCAGCAGCGATACCAACAGTGGTCGGCGCGCAGATGCACTTCAGATCCGGATAGTTGGTTACCAGAGCTTCGGTCTGGTCGGTAGACTTCTGAGACTCATCATCGCCGTAAGCAACTTCTACCAGCTCAAGATCTGCATACTTCTCATCGCTCTCCATGATCTCCTTCATAGCGTCGATCCATGCGTTCTGGTTGGTCGCCTGAGAGGTTGCGGAAAGGATTGCCCACTGGCCTTCGCCTTCGCAGATGTCATATACAGCATCCATCAGAGCCTGCGCTACTTCTGTAACACCAGCCTGGTTTACGAATACCTGACGGCTATCTGCGTTTACTGCAGAGTCAAAGGATACAACCTTGATGCCTGCGTCCATAGCCTCTTCCAGCTTTGCCTGCAGAGCGTTCTCATCGTTTGCGGAGATGCAGATGACATCATAGTCCTGAGAAATCAGGTTGTCCAGAGATTTGATCTGAGCATCTGCCGTAGCCTCTTCCGGATAGATGATATCAACGGTGGAGCCTTCCGCCTCAGCAGTCTCTACGAAAGAAGCAGCTGCGATCTCAAAAAATGCGTTTCCTGCGGACTTTGCAACCAGAGCAATCTTAACGCCTTCTTCCTCTGCCTGTACAGCTACCGGTGATACACATCCGAGCACCATTGCGCCACAGAGCAGCGCGCTTACAAGTTTTTTGTTCATGTTCGTTTCCTCCTTAAAAATATGGTTTATATTTGCAGCCGTACAGAATTCATTGTTTGAGACTGGATCCTGTACGGACGACAACAAAGTAAATGAGTCTGAATGCTTCAAAAGCATTATCTGTATGGCATTATCGCCAATAGCCTCTTCGTCTGAAGCATATTCGTATTAAGCATAGCATTTGCATTATGAAAACCGGTGCATTAACTCTTTTTCACCTTTGCGGCCTTCTGGATCTGGCTCACAATATTCGGAAGGGCTACCGCCAGGACCAGAAGCAGACCGATGATCAGAAGGATTACCTGAGAGTGTACGTTTCTCTGCCCCAGGCCGATGCGCAGGCATACGATGATGAATGCCGCGATGATGCCGCCAGCGATGTTTCCTTTTCCACCGGTCGATGAGATACCGCCGAATACTGCCATGGCAATCGCGTCCATCTCAAATCCCTCGCCGGTCGTCGTATTTGCTCCGTAGGACGAGGAGATGATGAACAGTGCGCACAGTCCGGAGATCGTACCCATCACTGTGTAGATAATGAAACGGATCTTCTGAACATGAATGCCCGAATAATGCGCGGTCACGCGGTTCGTACCAATCGCGTATACCTTGCGGCCAAATGTGCTTTTGCCCAGAATCACTGCGGCAATCACACCCAGAATCAGTACCAGAAACAGGATATACGGTACCTTTCCGACTTTTCCGGCGATAGCCTTAAAGCCTGCCGTGTTAGAAAGAGAAACGCTGCCTCCGCTTCCCAGGATAATTTCGGCAATACCGCGGAAAATAATCTGTGTCGCCAGGGTCACAATCATCGGCGGCAGCTCCGGGAAGTTTGTCAGGATCAGACCGTTTACCGCGCCGCATACGGTGCCGACCAGCAGTGCTGTCAGAATAACGATGATAAACGGTGCGCCGGCGTTGCAGACGATGCAGCTGATGGTCGCGGCCAGACACACGATCGAGCCAACAGAGATATCAATCTCACCCAACACCAGGATAAACGCCATGGTCAGCATCAGGAATACTTCTGCCAGATATACCGGCATCTGACGCAGGACACTTGAGACATTGTAAAACTCTGAAAACCATACACAGAAAATGTTGACGGCGATAAACAGGACCACCAGAATGCCTTCCCAGCTCAGCAGCATGCGCTTAATCGGGTTTTCCGGTACGTTATTAATACTTCTTCCAGATTTTCCGGCCATGATCACATCTCCCTTCTCTTCAATGCATTGTTGTCAGCGGTGCGCTGCAGGATCACATTCATGACTACAACCACCAGAATCAGAATACCCTTAATCGTATTCAGCCAGAGCTGATCGAAGAACGGAATCAGCGGAAGTGCCTTGGCAATCGTCGCCAGGATCAGGGCGCCAAGCAGGGCGCCTACCACAGAGCCGCGTCCACCGCTCATGCTCACGCCGCCGATGACGCAGGCCGCGATGACATCCATCTCGCCACCCTTCTGCATGTTCGGCATTGCCGAAGCATACACCGCTACCTGAAGCGCGCCGGCCAGTCCCGCGAGACATCCCATAATCGTGTAAACCATCAGCTTGATGTTTTTGACATTGATACCGGAAACCTGCGCCGCCTCCGGATTGCTTCCTACTGCGTAGATTTTCCGCCCGGTGCGCGTCCACTTCATAAAGAAGAAGAAAATGACATAGCACACAATCACGACCCATACCACACAGTTCAGTCCCAGGAATTTGCTGGTACCAAAGTCCTTGAAGGTACCGAGCGCAGCCGCGCTTGCCCACTCACCGCCGTTGGAAACCAGATAGGCCATCGCGCGGTATACATACATGAAGCCCATGGTGGCAATGATCGGCGGCACATCCGCTCTGGAAATCACCAGGCCGACCACCAGACCGCAGGCGATGCCAATCGCAATCGCGATCAGGAATGCCAGAAAGGTATTGGAAATATACTCATACTTGATCAGCATACCAATGGACATACCCGCCAAAGCCAGCGTCGAGGTGATGGAAATATCAATACCGCCCACCAGCATGACGCAGAGCATACCGAGCGCCATCACCATGGTCACCGCGTTATTTTTCACCAGGTTTGAGATGGACTTCGGAGTAAAGAACGCCGGATTTATAATCGTCACAATCACAATCATCAGAATCAGGATTACCGCCAGCAGTGCCTCACGGGATCCGGTGATTTTCTTTATCAGAGATTTGTTTTCCATTACTTCGCATCCCCCTTCCCTGCGTTACTGCTTTTCTCCATGGAGAGCTCAAGGATGATCTCCTGTGTCGCTTCCTCTCTGGAAAGCTCGCCGGTCTTGCGACCGTTGCACATAACGATGATCCGATCCGCCATCCCCAGGATCTCCGGCATTTCAGAAGAAATCAGCACAATCGCATAGCCCTTCTGTGCCAGCTCGCCCATGATCGCGTAGATCTCAGCCTTCGCGCCGACGTCCACGCCCTTGGTCGGCTCATCCATGATCACGACCTTCATCTCCTGGCCGAGTGCCTTCGCGACAACAACCTTCTGCTGATTGCCGCCGGAAAGGGAGCTCGCAGGCTGGAAAATATCCACTGCCTTGGTATCCACGCTCTCCAGAAGATCTCTGGATACCTCCCGCTCCTTCGGCTCATTATTAAAACCGTTCTTCGCGTATTTATTCATGGTCGGAAGGGTGACATTGCGGCCCAGGCCCCAGCTCATGATCAGCCCTTCCTTCTGCCGATCCTCCGGAAGAAGAATGATGCCCAGATCCATCGCGTCAGATGGCTGCTTGATATGTACTTCTTTCCCATCCAGATAGACCTTGCCGCTGTCCGCGTGCGTCACCCCGCAGACGCTCTCCACGACTTCTGTACGTCCGGCACCGACCAGACCCGTCAGACCAATGATCTCGCCCGCATGGACATTGAAGGATACATCCTTGTAATATCCGGCTCTGGAGAAATTCTCCACTCTGAGAACCTCTTTCCCGATCTCCACCTTCGGCTTCGGGAAAAGCTCATTAATCTCGCGGCCTACCATGGCCTTGATCAGATCCGCATTCGAAATCTTATCCACATCGTAGGTCCCAATATACTGCGAATCCCGGAAAACCGTAACCCTGGAAGCCAGACGATACATATCCTCAAATCGATGAGAGATAAAAATAATAGAAACGCCTTTCTCCCTGAGCTGATCCACGATCCGGTACAGCTCCTCGGACTCTCTCTTGGTCAGAGACGCCGTCGGCTCATCGAGAATGATGATTTTTGCGTTTGTAGAAAGAGCCTTCGCAATCTCTACCATCTGCTGCTGCGCCACACTTAAAGTGCCCATCTCCGCCGTCGCGTCAAAGTCGGAATTCAGCTGCTGCAGAAGCTTATTTGCTTCCTGGTTCATCTCTTTCCACTGAATCATGTGGTGCTTCACGATCTCATGACCCATGAAAATATTCTCCGCCACTGACAGGTGCGGATAAGATGTCGCATGCTGATAAACCGCCGCGATGCCTGCGGCCTGCGCATCCCTGGGACCTTTGAAATCTACCTTTTCTCCATAAAGGTACATTTCGCCCTCTTCTGCCTTATGTACACCGGTAATCACCTTGATAAAGGTAGATTTGCCGGCACCGTTCTCACCCATGAGTGCGTGAACCTCGCCCGGCTTCAGCTGAAACTGGACATTATTCAGAGCCTTCACGCCCGGGAATATCTTCGTAATGCCTTTTAATTCAAGAACATATTCAGACACGGCCTCTTCCTCCTTCTTGATTTTAACTGAGTTCATCTTAGCATTTTCCTAAAATAAATAAAACGGGAAAATTTTTCGATACGGGTAAAATTTTTTTCTGTTTACTTTTTATGCAGACAGCCATATTTTCCCGGGAATATTAGGCAGTTTTTTCAAAATATTCACATCTGTCACTCGTACTTTCGCGTTTTTTATGGTACAATCTGCGTAAGCTGCAAGCGATACTCCGACTCGCGCACAGCACGGCTACATCATAAAACGATAATCTTACCTGAAAGAATCGCTGTGTGAGCGCCGCCCTAAACGCGAAGCGTTTCTCTCATTAGCGACGCGACCTGCCCTCGTCGGGATATGCCCCTCGCCGGGGTGGCATCCTCGCCCTTCGGACGGGATATCCGCCGGGCAACGCGAGGGAGTATTCCCAATTGTCACGGACGCAACACACCCGCGCCTTAGAAAGGAAAGCCATGAAATTACTGATCGTAGACGATGAAGAGCTGACACGCACCGGCGTAGTCTCCTCGATTGACTGGAGAAGTCTCGGAATTGATGAAATCATTCAGGCGGATGATGGCGTCAACGGGCTGGAGATGGCCCGGCTGCACCATCCGGAAATTATTCTTTGCGATGTGCGCATGCCGCGGATGAACGGAATCACCATGCTGGAAGAAATTGAAAAGTTTCTGCCGGACACGGTTTCTATTTTCATGAGCGGATACTCCGATAAGGAATATCTCAAAGCTGCCATCCGGCTGAAGACCGTCAATTATGTAGAAAAGCCTCTGGATCCGGCGGATATTCGCGAAGCCGTCCTGGAGGCGATCCATCGCTATAATCAGAACCAGCACACACGGCGCGGGGAAGAGCTGCAGTCTATACAGGCAGCTTCCCGCCTTGCTTTGCTGCTTACCATGCCTTCCGCCTCCGTAAGCCAGAACGATAGTCAGGACGACATGCAACAGCTTGCCGGGGAACTATCTCTGGATCTGTCTCCTTCGTCTGGTTTTACCTGTGTCATTGTCAGACTGCAGAATGCCCCGGAAAACGCCAGGACAGCCTATGATGAAATCTATCGCCGCCTGGAAGAGTTTCTGAAAAACTACCATATTGACTGTCTTTCTGTAGAAAAAAAGCCGCAGCACATGGTTTATTTCCTGATTGGCAAAGAAACGCTTTCTGCACGAACGCTTGCCGCCATCTGCCATTTTATCGGCAGCTGCTATGCTTCTTACGGTCATTATTACATAGCGGCCGGCAAAACCTGCAAAGGAATTTCCATGGCGTACCAGTCTTATTCAGACGCAGTCGTCCTTTTACAGAGCAGCTTTTTCTTTCCGGCAGGCACGCTTCTGACTTCAGATATTTTAGCACAGATGCCCCCGGCACCGGAGCAGCCCGATTTTTCCGTTTCCACGGAGCAGGCATTTTCAAACGCGCTCTCCTCCCTGGATGAGGCAGCCTGCAGTCTTTTTTTCCAGAAACTATATCAGTGCTACAACAGCTGCCGTTCGCTGATGCCAAACCAGGTGCGGGATCTGTATTACAAGCTTTTTCTCGTGCTCGAAGAAACCGGGCGAAGCCTGCACCTGAATGCGGACAGACAGGCACAGGCCGACAATATCATGGATGAAATCGAGAATTCCTTTACCTATGAAGAGCTGCATCAGGCGCTTGTTTCCCGAACACACCGTTTTCTCGAAATCGCGCAGAACGCAGCTCCTGAAAACGCAACGATTGCTCAGATCAAGGAATATATCAGCAGAAATTACAGGAACGAGCTGCTATCCGTCAAGGACATCAGTTCCCATGTGTTTCTGTCCGTATCCTATGTCTGCACGTTTTTCAAAAATGAAACCGGAAAGACTCTGAACCAATATCTGACCGAATACCGGATGGAACGCGCGAAAGAGCTTCTCGCGGATCCTCAATACAAAATCTCCGAAATATCCTCCAGGGTCGGCTACAGCGATGGAAACTATTTCGGCAAGAGCTTTAAAAAATATACCGGGCTGTCCCCATCCGAATACAGGGAGAAAATGACTTGATAAAATTAAAATCTGCCATCCGAATACAATGGAATAGTGACCCGATAATACTGCTGTCTCAATACAGAGAAAAAACAGTTCGATGAAAAAGTGCCGTCCAAATACAGGGAGAAAATGACTTGATGAAAAAACTGCGTCAATTGTATATGAATCTACATATTCAGACAAAACTCATGATTGTCATCCTGCTGGCGGTCACAATACCCGCGCTCTTTGTGCTGCTCTTTTTTTACAGCAGGATGTATGGCATGGTAGTCTCCTATACCATCCGCCAGGAGCAGGACGCTTCCGCCACCACAGCACCACTGATTGAGGAAATGGTCGAAGAGGTAGTAACTGTCAGCGACCGCTTAAGCGATCTGGAGTTTTACGGGATGCTGTTTCATCAGCCGATCAATGAACCGGTGAACGGTCTCTCCCAGTCAGAATCGGCCGCAGAATTTCAGGAGGAGATCGAGAAAATCAAGGAGGATGGTCTGATCACAGCTGTCCGTATTTATATGGATTTCCCGGATGAAGACTCTGCCCTGTTCACGGATGAATCCACAAAAGACATTCTCTCTCCGATGAGTCAGGCGCAGGGCACTTACTGGTACGGCATCCTAAAAGGAACAAATGCTTCTTCTCTGCACTGCCCTTCCTTTTATCTTGGCACAAAGGAGAAAGAACAATACGGCGACATGGCATATATCCGCGTGACTACCTTTTATTATGAGGGAGAAACCCACACGGCTTATATCGCGGTTTATTATTCCAGTGACGATATTCTGGAAATTCTCTCTGAAAATCTGTCTCTGGATGGCAGCGTTTCCTATATTATTAATGAAAGAGACAATATTGTCGCCTCCTCGGATACGTCGCTTTCCGGCCTGTACTGGCTCAGTTATGAGACGATTGAAAGCGCGTTTATGTCCTCTAATAACTTTATTGAACGTACAATTCTGGATGAAACGGTCTATGTCGGTTTTTACAGTATCACGGAATCCGGCTGGTTTATGGTGACCATTCTGCCTTCCGATCCGCTGATTGCACAGAGCAACCGCATTATCCGGCAGTTTGCGCATCTTTATCTCGCGGTAGTACTGGTCGCCATTCTGTGCGCGACCCTGCTTTCTCATTCCATCACCAGAAGGATTGCTTCCGTAAGCAGCCAGATGAATGCTGTCCGCGAAGGCCCTCCGCAGCCTATGGCAAGTCCGGACGCACACGATGAGGTGGGAAATCTGATTGACACCTACAACTATATGGCCATGCAGATCAACAACCTTCTGGCTGAGCAGACAAAGGCCGCGGAGGATTTGCGCATCTCAGAATTCAACTCCCTGCAGGCGCAGATCAACCCGCATTTTCTTTACAATACCATGGATATGATCAACTGGCTGGCACAGCAGGGGCGCACCGCCGAGGTCAGCAGCGCGGTACAGGATCTATCACGCTTTTATAAGCTCACACTCAGCCGGAGGCAGACCATCGCCACCATCGCCAGTGAAATTGAGCATGTCACAATCTACGCCCGTCTCCAGAATATGCGCTACCACGACAGCTTTTCTCTGATTACCGATATTCCGGACGACCTGACGGACTATCTGATCCCCAAGCTTACACTGCAGCCTGTGGTAGAAAACGCTATTTTACATGGAATTCTTGAGAAAGACAGCAAATCGGGCACCATCGTGATCACCGGGTGGATGGAGGATGAGGATATTGTGCTGCTGATTTCCGATGACGGTGTAGGCATGTCACAGGAAACCTTGCAAAATATCCTGTACGGAACCGGCCCGAGTGCGTCCGGCGGCACAAATATCGCCATCTATAACACGCACCGCCGCCTGCAGATTCTCTATGGCAGCAGCTATGGCCTTAAATACTCCAGTACCGTTGGAAAGGGAACCGATGTGCAAATCCGCATTCCCGCGCAAAAGGAGTACCACACTCCCTACACGGTCAGCGGTATGTCCGGCACCAGCATACCGGCGGCGAAACCACTGGTCGCGATTGCCATGCCGGAATCCATCTCCGGAGCCAGCTCCAGCTTAAATGCAGTCTCACCAGAAACCCTCCTTGACTACAGCCAGGAAATCACCCAAAATCTGTACAGCATCCAGAGTCTTCATCAGATTTCGGAAAAGCTTCCCGCTGATGAGAACCTCTATATCCTGACACACACGGTGACGGAGGATTTTCCAAATCACACGCACAGCTATTATGAGCTGAATTACCTGTGCAGCGGCACGCTGATCAACGTGATCGACCATCACGAAATCTACATGACAGCCGGGGATCTGGTATTTTTAAACCGCAGTGCCGTCCACGCGCTGCGCTGTACACAGCCGGGCGCGGTGCTGATCAATTTCTGTCTGAAGCCGGAGCTCTTTGAACGAACGCTTCACGCATTTATGGAAGAAAAAAATCTGATCTCCGATTTTATCAACGGAACAGGCGAATCCGGGCAGAATTTCATTTTTTTCTCCCTCGGACACAGCCTGCAGCCCCAGACCATCCTGACCTCCATCATCCAGGAATATGCGGACAATCAATTTCATCAGTCCTTTACGCTGGAGGCCTACTTTCTGCTTCTGTTCAGCTATCTGGCAAATTCGGAGGAATTCAGCTACAGCGGTGTAGACAGCGATACCAGTCAGATGCTTCAATACCTGCGCGACAATTTTGACAAAAAAAATATCCGGGAAATCGCCGGACATTTTATGCTCACCTCCAGACAGCTGGATGAACATTTGAAAACCCATACCGGCAGAAGCCTGCAGGATTTTTCTGATGAACTGCGGCTGGAGCGGGCGGTAAAACTGCTGGAAAATCACAATGATACGATCTATCAGATTGCGGAACTCTGCGGATTCCAGAGTACGGATGAGTTCACGCAGATTTTTTATCAGAAATATCAGGTCACACCAACTGAATATCGGAGGCAGTTTCTGTAAGCCTCCGATACTCTAACTTCACACTATATTCTTCTCTTTTCAATACAACAGCGGGATATAGTCCCTCAGGAAACATGCTCTCAGAGCGCCCCCGGAATACATACTTTCTCTTAAAACAAATGCAAGAAGAATACTTACTCCGACTTCATTGTCTCAGAAACCAGCCTCACGGCTTCTCGTACAGGAATTCCT
Source organism: Lachnospiraceae bacterium (assembly GCA_021201095.1). Lineage (GTDB taxonomy): Bacteria > Bacillota > Clostridia > Lachnospirales > Lachnospiraceae > Choladousia. The sequence continues at coordinate 9,131 of JAJQFO010000343.1, read as the reverse complement.
CCGGCAGCGTCACATTGAAGCCCTTCGCGAGGTCTCTGAAATTATCCGGCGTAATGGTCTGCAGTCTCCGCGGATTCATGGAAAGGATCTTGACCAGGATTTCCGCAGACTTTTCGACCGTGTGCAGCAGTCCGAACGTCAAATCAAAGTCCTCGCCGGAGCAGAACATCCCATGATGCGCCCAGATCACAACATCATACTTTTTCATCAGCTCAGCAGTCTTCAGCGCGATCTCACGTCCTCCCGGCACCATCCAGCCAACAACGCCGACACCGTCCGGGAATACCACCGGACATTCGGTCGCGGTCTCCCAGAGCTCTCTGGTGAAAACCTTGTCCGAAAGCGGCAGTACAAAAGTCAGCGCGATGATGTTCGTCGTGTGCGCATGATAAATCACACGATGGCGGTCATTCGTCAGCTTCTTTTTCACCTCATGATTCATCAGGTGAGTCGGCAGCTCGCTGGTCGGCCGGCCGCCCTCTACCAGTCCCCAGCGGATGCGGTAATTCACACCCGCGTCATCCAGCTCAATAATCGCCAGACAAACCTCCGGGTCTACGATAATGTTACGAAAATACTTTCCGCTGCCGGTCACCAGGAAAAACTCACCCGCCAGTCCCGGCACCTCCGTGCCGATCGGCTCCCACTTCCCGGCGCGTTCAGACGCGGGCGAATCAGCTCCACCTCGTCCGGCTTCAGGCGGTAGCTTAAATTGCCGCCGTTTCTCTCATGCCAGCCCTGATGAAATCCATCGTCCGCCATTTTGATAAAGCCTTGCATAAATCTCGTTTCCAGAATTTTCATTTTCTTTCCTCTCTTTCCTGATTTGATACGGCTCCGGCCCGGAGCCTGCTTTTTTGCTTCACTCTGTTTGTTTCTTTTGGTTTTCTTAGGTTGTCTTTGTTTTGTGTTGCTTTTGTTCGCTGTTGATGTTGTTTTATGTTGTTTTATGTCTGTATTATATATTGTTTTATGTGGTTTGTAAAGAGAATTCTATCTTCTATTTTTGACAGTTTTTCAGGAGTTCATTCTTCATAATATATACAGATATGACAAAACGGGCAATTCGGCGGCCAATCTGCGAGAATAGTTTAATATCAATTATAAGTATCACTTCCCTTTCCCAGCATATACTAATCATGAACTGCGTAGTAGACAAAAATGATGTCTCTGCTGTAATAATATTGTAATAATTTCAGCAATCCTGTTGACATGTTGTTCATAGTCTGCTATAGTAGGTTCAGTGATCGTGTTGCGGAAACTTGCGAAGCCCGCGGCCGGGGGAGAGCCTTCGGGTCTCTCCCTCTTTTTCATATCAGGAGAACACAATGACAAAAGTAAAAACCTTCTCGGATTACGAGCAACAGCTATACATATTGACATCAGAAAAGCAAATCATCATACAGGACACGGATTTTGCAAAAGACATTTTAGAGCGGATTGGTTATTTTCCATTGATCGGTGGATATAAGCATTTGTTTCGTATTCCATTTACAAAAACATACAAATCTGGGACAACCTTCGAAGAAATCGTTGCCCTTTATGAGTTTGATGCAAACCTAAGAGAATTGTTTTTTAAATACCTGCTTCAGATTGAACGACATCTGCGTTCACTAATGTCCTATTCTTTTTCTGAAAAATACGGGGAATCGCAGACAGCCTATCTGGATGTAAACAATTTCAATTTCTGTAAAAAAAATCGGAAGACTATTATCCGTCTGATAGCAACTTTACAGCGTACTACGACTACAACCGATTATGCATACATAAATCATTACAGAGATACCTATGGAAATATTCCACTTTGGGTTCTAGTTAATGTCCTTACTTTTGGGAATCTTTCCAAAATGTATCAAGTTTTCCCACAGACTTTGCAATCAAAAATCTGTAAATCAGTAAAAACCGTCAATCCAAAACAGATGGGGCAGTTTTTATCATGTCTCACGAAATTCAGAAATGTATGTGCGCATGGAGAAAGGCTATTTACATATAAAACGGTAGATGCCATTGCTGATCTTCCTATACGCCGAAAAATGCACATTCCTATGGACGCAGAACAGTATATTTATGGAAAGAAAGATTTATTTGCCGCTGTCATCGCTTTTCGCTATCTTCTCCCTAAAAAAGATTTTTGCCGTTTTAAACGAAGCCTGAGCAAATTGATTGCAAGCTTAACGAAATCCGTCATACACATAAGTGAAGCAGAGCTATTAAAACAGATGGGATTTCCTCCAAACTGGAAGGAAATCACCAGATATCGCATTCCATAACGGTCAGATAGTGGGATATCTCGTATCCTCCCCTCCCGCCTGCGCGACATCTATACTTTGCTTTGATCACTGCTAAACGAATGTCCACTGGTTCTACGCTTTGCTGCAGCCCATCCTTACCCGTACACTGGCATGCAGGACCGTTCTGCGCTGCCAAATATCTGTGCAAGCTATGTCAAAAGGAACGCCGAGTGTCGATAACACTCGTTTCATGTCCCGATTTTCAAAGAAAATCGACAAGGCAGGCGCCGACAACCAAAGCTGCGGCAGAGAAACCAGCCTTGCCGATGGAACCTCATATTTCTGGATACTTAGCTCGATGCATTACGGAAATAAAAAAGGCGGCACAATTAATTACTCCGCCACCTTTTTAAACAGAAACAGCCACTTCTATTATATGTTACAAGCATCCACCCTTATTCATGTATTACCAGATTCCCTTAGCCTTAAAGTTCTCTGGTATTATAATATTTCATTCTGGAACAACACAATGAAAACAACTACAAACGTACAAAACGGATAGGGGCACTTTCTCCCCTATCCGTCTGATACTAAAAGGCGTACTTCATAAATTTCTATAAACATGCAGATATATAAGCAACACGCTTTTATACTATGCTATCCGTTATCTGGTAACGATATCTACCGGCACATTGAAGATCTTCGCAACCTTCAGGATTGTGTCAATGTGTCTGCCGGTCGCTGCCGCGAAATGATGGGTCGGGCCGCACTCGCTCCAGCGGTTTACGAACTCTCTCGCTCCGCAGGTGAAGCGGGTTCTCATGTTGGTATCGCCGAAGGAAAGGATCTCTCCCTCCTCGTTTACGCCCTCTGCCACAACGAATTTGAAATGTCCGTCTCCGTCCTGGGTGATTGCGAGGTAGGTCACCGGTCCTAAGTACGGATAGAACTGGGTCAGATAGCCGCCGCCGGTCTTGCCGTGGAAGACTTCTACGATCTTCATAGTAGGCTTCTTGTCGGAGATGTCTGCATCGCCGGATCCGCTGTGGCCGATGATTGCGATATCATCGTTGAAGTCGATGGAATACATCTCAGCGAGCTGGCCGGTACCGGAAATGGTCTTCAGAATGCTCATGGCCATCGCAACCTTCATGTCGCCTTCTACCGCGCACGCCACGCCCTGCTTGATCAGCATGGAGAATGCCGGGATCAGCATACTGTCGAGGACTCCTGCTTTTCCCTGTGCCAGTCCATCATAATGAGAAGCAATCAGGCCGATTTTTTCATCCTGAACCCACTTCTCAAACGCAACGACATATTTTGCCATATCCCACACCTTCTCGATGGTGCCGCCGCCCTCGATATCAAAGGTATCCAAGATATCCTGTGCCTTCGCGCGGATCGCGTCCTCGTCGGTCACGTTGTCCGCGATGATCCACATTTTCTCCCAGTCAAACTGCTTGGTATACAGATTCATTCTTCTGTACAGGTTGGTCTCGTCGATATAGAGATCCATCATGCCCGGATACGGTCTGCCGATCTGCGCGATGTTGGTATCGCGGAAACGGCGGCGGGTCTGGGCTGCTTTGCACCAGTCTTCGATCTCCGCCTGTACTCCGGCGTCTCCGCCTTCTACTACACCGGTAATCACGGCATGTCTCTTGCCAAAGCGCTCCAGATCTGCCACCATCTCACCGACTGCACCGCAGGCGTAGCCTTCACCCAGCCAGGATGCGATGTCCGTGTGCTGATAATCCAGCGCTTTGAGCTTCTGTACGTTTACCAGTACGACCGGTACATCCAGATCTCTGATTGCCGGAAGCATATTGTAAGAGGTCGCATAAGTCAGAAGCTGTAAAAATACCAGGTCTACATCCGCCGCGCGGAACTTTTCTCCCGCCGCCTGGGACTGCTCCTTGGTGGTCACCATGCCTCCGTCGATGATCTCTACGGTATCCGGCAAAGTCTTTTTGAAAGCCTCGAACTGTGCCTCAAACTCCGGCACCAGCTGCGGGAACTGCGGCAGATACGCGCCCAGTGCAATTGAAAATACGCCTACTCTTGCTTTTGTCTCTACAAGCATTTGATTCCTCTCCTTTATGATGATTTTTTGATGTGCCACTGATGATTCCATATCCATCAGTTTTTTCATTTTCTCAGGCAGTTATACATTTTTGCCAATTATCTGTATTCTGACAGCTATGTATTTTCCGCCAGCTGTCTTTATTCTGACAGTTTTGTATTTTCCGCCAGCTGTCTTTATTCTGACAGTTTTGTATTTTCCGCCGGCTACTATATTCTGACAGCTCTATTTTCCGCCAGCAATGTATTTTCCGGAAATTATGCCAGTGTCTTTTCGTTATAAACCTTGATGCCGAACGATTCGTGGACGCAGGTGCGTGCCTCTTCGATCGAATTGAATTCTCCCTGCTTGAGCATTTGCGCGAGGATATTGCCAATCGCGGTAGACTCGGTCGGTCCGGCGTGAACCTCCTTGCCGGTCGCCTTGGCTGTCAGCTTATTCAGATACTCTGCGTTGCTTCCGCCGCCCATGATGTGGATGCGGTGATACTCACGTCCGCCCATCTCTTCAAGCTCTTTTACTGTTTTTGCGTAACATTCCGCAAGGCTCGCGTAAATCACGGTTGCCAGCTCGCCAAGGGTCTCCGGCACCGCCTGTCCGCTCTTACGGCAGTAGTCCTTTACTGCCTCGGTCATGTTGTCCGGAGAAAGGAAGCAGTCGTCATTTACATCGACTCTGGACGGAAAATCCTTTGCTTCCTCCGCCATCTCGCAGATCTGGCCAAAGCTGTAAGCGTCGTGATACTCATGGCGTACCGACTGAATCATCCAAAGTCCCATGATGTTCTTCAGATAGCGGAAGCGCCCGGCGTAGCCGCCCTCATTCGTCAGGTTCAGCTCGCAGCTTCTCTTTGAGCAGTCCGGAGTCAGACGCTCAATGCCCATCAGCGACCAGGTGCCGGAGCTGATGTAAATAAAATCATCATCGTTTGCCGGTACCGCCAGCACGGAAGATCCCGTGTCATGTGTCGCCGGAGCCACAACTGTCAGGTCAAAGCCCACCTCTTTTTTCACTTTTTCACTGAGTCTCCCGACTACTGTGCCAGGCATAATCAGCTTCTGGAAAATCTCCTTCGGATAGCCGAGCATCTCGATCAGCTCATAGTCCCAGTCCTTCGTGACCGGAGAGACCAGCTGCCCTGTGGTCGCCTCGGTGTACTCGCAGGTCTTATTTCCGGTCAGCAGATAGTGGAAATAGTCCGGCACGTGCAGAAGCGTACGCGCCCGTTCCAGCTGCTCCGGATGGTTCTTCTTAATCGCCATCAGCTGGTAGATCGTGTTGAAGATCGCCTTCTGGATACCCGTTCTTGCATAAAGGTCTTCCAGGGAAATAAACTTGTAAACCTCCTCGTCCATGCCGTCCGTGCGGTGGTCGCGGTATCCTACCGTGTTGCCGATGACCTGATCCTTCTCATCCAGCAGCACAAAATCCACGCCCCAGGTGTCAATGCCCATGCTGGTCGGTATCTTACCGATCTCTTTGCACTTCTTCAGGCCATTGACGATTTCCTCAAAGAGACGGTCATACTCCCAGCAGAGCTCACCGTCCTTTTTTACAAGACCATTCTCGAAACGATAAATCTCCTCCAGCTGAATCTTTCCATCTTCCATGTGTCCGAGGATATGACGCCCGCTGGAAGCGCCAATATCCACTGCTAAATAATAAACCGACATGTAAAAACCCTCCTGATATTTACCGCGTGTCAGAAACACGCCGTCTTTTGTTTTTGCCAATTCCTGTACTTTCTGCCCTGCCCCGCAGCAGATCCTGTCTTCAAAACAGAGCACACTTTTAATGCTGCAAACATTATACTATAAGAACCCTCATCTGATAAGACTTTCTTTTGTTAGAAAAAGTGTCCTTATTTGCACCAACAGTTCCGCCATGCATGAAAATAGAAATACAGACCTTGCAGATTTATCTGCTAAGAGCTGTATTTCTATTTTCATGGAATGGGTGGGTGCTGCATGCCAGTGGCATGCGTATAGCACCGACCGAAGCGAAGCGTAGACTGCCCATTTCAGCTCCAGAGAGTTTGCGGAGCATACTCTCTGGAGCTTGCATGACGGAACGTCGCATGGCACAAATACAGACCATGCATATTTATCTGCAATGGGCTATGCATGCAAAACCCAGAAAAGGGCTGCCGCAGCAGCCCTTTTCCATGCGCGGATATACGCATAAGTAATAACAGTTACAATTATATACGCCCCACGCAGCGAACAGTGAGAACATCATAACTGCCCGCATAAAATTCTGTCGATGATGCAAAATCAGCTGCCTGATGATTAGTCATACAGGTTCTGAGCAATCTCTTCATCTTCCATGTTTTCTGCTGTATACCACTGGCATCCAGTATCAACATCTTCTACTTCCTCGCCCGTAGCTGCTGCAACAAGAAGCTCTACCAGAGTCTCACCCATTGCTACCGGAGCCTGCGTAATAGCACCAAGGAATGTACCGTCAGCTACTGCTGCCTTGATAGAAGCGCCTGAATCGAAGCCTGCAGCGATGATCTGACCTTCGCCTGTGCCAAGAACACCGCGGTTCTCATTCGCTGTGATCATAGCATTCGCAGAATGCTCATTAGAGCCATAGATTGCGATTGTGTCTTCTTTGTCCATCAGAGTACCGGCATCTGTTGCGGAAAGCTCAGAAGTAACGCTCGCCGGAACCAGTACTTCGATAATCACATCTGCGTCATCATCTGCTTCAAAAGCAGAGTCAGTGATGTACTTTTCATTAGAGTTGCTTGCAAGGCCAACCGTCTTGCCATCTGCCTCAGCGAGCTCGCCGATCTTGTCGATGAAACCAAGGCCGCGGTTGATAACAGACTCAGATGTAGCATCCTGTGCCACAACACCGATGCGGACTGCGCTCTCAGCATTTACAACGGTCTCCTGAATTGCCTCATAAACCTTCTCTGCGGCAAGCTCACCAGCTGCATAATTGTCCGTTGCGCAGGTTGCATATACGGAGCCTTCCGGAGCATCCGGAACACCAGAGTCAAAACCAATTACCGGGATGCCTGCTTCTGCTGCCTGTGTCAGAAGATCTTCTACAGAGCTGGTATCCAGAGCTGCAAGACCAATTGCGCTTGGGTTGCTGTCCAGTGCGCTCTGCAGCTGTGTCACCTGCTGCTGAATGTCAGACTCACTGTCCGGGCCTACAAAGTTTACAGAAACGCCGAGCTCTTCTGCTTTGTTGTTTACGCCCTGCAGCACTGCCTGCCAATACTGATGCTGAAGACCCTTGGAAACGATCTCAAGCGTAATTCCAGAATAATCCACTTCCTCGTCTGCCTTTACTGCTACGCCGCCAAACATGGAAGCAACCATCGTTGCGCACAGCATCACTGACAATACTTTTCTTTTCATGTTGTAAAATCCTCCTTTAATATAGTATGATTTTATGTGAACCGTCCCACGACGGCTGACATCACCACTTAATGCTTTTGCTTTCAGGCCAGCTGCCAGGCTTACCGGGCAAGCCGTTTGTTCTTTAACACATCAATGTAAACTGCTACAATCAGCACAAGGCCGATAATAATCTGCTGGTAATTTGCCTGCAGGCCAATATATGGAAGACCAGTCTGAAGCACGGACATAATGAACACACCCAGAATTGTTCCAACCACGCTGCCGGATCCGCCGCTCATGGATGTACCGCCTATAATCGCAGCTCCAATAGCATTCAACTCGATCCCGCCTCCGCCGCTCGGAGCCATAGACTGAAACGCTGAGCTGTAAGCCAGTCCTGCCAGTCCAGTGCACACACCGCAGATCATATAAGCAAGCATCTTGTAGTTTTTCACGTTGACGCCGGAAAGACGGGCTGCTTCCTCGTTACTTCCGATTGCTGTAATATAGCGGCCGGGTCTTGTCCTGTTCAGGAACAGACTGAACGCAATCATCAGCAAGATTACCCAGAGGAGACCAAGCGGATACTTGGTGTTCCCAATAGTAATTTTGAATATCCTTCTGGTCCAGCCATTCGCCGCCGAATAAGCCGGCCAGGTTACACTGGTGCTGTTCGTGGCAATCGCGCCAAGTCCCCTGGCAATCATCATCGTACACAATGTAGCCAGAAACGGAGCATGTCCGCCTCTTGTAACAATCAGCCCGTTGATCGTACCCATCGCAAGGCCCAGAAGCAGTGTCACCAGAACCCCCACAATTACAGGCATATTCTTATGTGTAATCAGATATCCTCCGATAATCGCATAACAGAACATCCCTGTACCGATCGACAGATCTACGCCGCCGGTAAGCAGGCAGAATGTCACGCCCATCGCAAGAAACGCCAGATAGTAGGTATAATCCATAATACTGAGCAGAGTCGAATATTTCCCGAAAGCAGAACTGTTCGCACGGAAAAAGACAATCAACAGAATTAATACAAGCAGAACCACGATCTTCTGCACTCCGATCACCTTGACAATCGGATTATTGGTAAAGGCGTTTCCCGTCTTCTTATTTTCAGTCTTGTCAGCCATGATCCATCCCTCCTAATCCCTGCGTGTCGCCGCATGCATGATCTTTTCCTGTGTTGCTTCTTCAATCCCAAGCTCCCCTGTCTTGCGGCCCTCACACATGACCACGATCCGATCGCTCATTCGAAGAATCTCTGACATTTCCGAGGAAATCATGATAATGGATTTTCCCTGGTCAACAAGGTCATTCATCAAATGGTAAATTTCATTTTTCGCGCCAACATCAATGCCTCTGGTCGGTTCATCAAAAATCAGGATGTCACAGTCTCTCACCAGCCACTTCGCAATTACTACCTTCTGCTGGTTACCTCCGGAAAGATTGATT
>JAJQFO010000079.1 GCA_021201095.1 Lachnospiraceae bacterium | reverse complement strand
GTTTTTTGCCCGAATAGGATTCCTTCAAATGAATCAGACAATCGTTCAGAAAATCCCAGAGAACATCGTCGAATTTCTGGCGCATTCTCCGGTTTTCCGTAATATTCCGGCACAGCTGCAGTTCTTCAGGCGTCAGAGGGCTCTCTGTCAATACCATGCGCAGTATGTCCTTTTTAACCTTATCGACAGGTATATTGAATTTTGCTTTCTGAGCCGGAGGCGTATATTTTTCCGGCTTGAAATTCTCCGGTGAATAGAATTCTGTCTTACAAAGCACCGCTTCATTCCAACCACCCTGATAAATAACGGCTTCGCCAATCTGCAGTCTGGCAATGTGATCCAGCTGGGACTGATTAAGCGCCATGGCGGATCCGACGCTCTTCCGATCTGCTTCATAGGGGAGCTTAAAGACAACCTTCGTATAGGTATTCCTGATGGTCGCCTGATCCATCATCGCCGGTGCCTGATCGGCAATTACAAAACCCTCTCCATAGGTTCTGATTTCAGCGATAGCGTTTGTAATCATTTCCGTAGACGCGGCCTGCACATTTGCACCCTCTGAATATCCATGGGCATCTGCCCGCAAAAGGTGATGAGCCTCCTCCAAAAAAGTCACATGCCGCAGCGGACTATCCATCAGATTCTCACTGGCGCGGTATTCGCTTAAGCGCATCACCAGAATGCCCATGATCAGCGCCTTAGATTCCGCGCCTCCGACACGGCTTAGGTCAATCAGAACATTTTCCTCAAAGAGTTCCTCCGAAGTCATCTCATCCGCGGTAAAAATCTGTCTGAAAATGCCGTTTGTCAGCGAATTGACTCTTGTAATTAATGAGCCGCTGTAATCCCCCTTTGAACGGTCTGAATATGCGGAAGAGTCAATCACCTTTGGCAGCGCTTCCAGCAAATCATGAAAGGTAGGGAATCTTGAATTTTCCGACCGTTCGCCCGTCTCCAAATCAAAGCCATTGTCTTCATAGCACATTTCCACGGCGTCCTTTAACATTGCAGGCATCGCGGCGTAAAGCGGCCAGCAGGCGCTAAATATCCCGATCAGCCGTTCAATATGCTCAGAGACATGCACTTCCTCTGGAAATGTAAAGGGATTCAGACGAAGAACCGTACTGAATCTCGGATTCGTCCCATAGCAATGAAAGTCTTCCCTTCCTCCGAAGACCTGGCTGTACTGCCCCTTTGCAGGTTCAATAACCAGCACTTTTTTCCCATGCCTTACCAACTGGTCAACCAGAAGATAACAGAAATTTGATTTTCCCATGCCCGTCATGCCGCTGACAAACATATGCCTGACCATGCTGTCAAGCGTAAAGCGGATTTCATTGGATCTGCATTTTCCCATATGTACCAGACGCCCAACGGAAAAACTGTTTTCTGAGCTGTCGCAGGTAATGCTTGGGGCATAGGATGCGTACTCGCCCATTTCCATACCGTTGACAACTCTCTGGGGAAGCTTCAGTACAGCGGACATATCCACCGCGCTTACAGGCTGGGCGCCCGTAACCTGCGGATAATTGGGAAGGTTCTGGAAGCTGAATACCGGATGATGCATACGGCTTAGATACCGGGACAGGCCTTCGATATCTTCTTTTTTATCCCATACATTCACTGGGAGCGCAGTATAAGCAGCTTTCGTACAGCTAAGCTCCGCCCGGAACTGGTTCGCGGCCATCAAAACCGTCTCGCGCTTGCCGGCAATAAAGTAAACACACGTGTCATAGGCACCAGTTGCCTCCAGACGCGTGAGATTTTTTATTTTTTCTTCGATCCTGTTAAGCAGATTCACAACGCTCTCGTTTGTCATGGACAAACTTCTGGTAAAGGATGATGTCTTCCCGGTAGTGTTCGTCTCCGTCAACGAAGTTCCCTCTGAAAAAGAGAACCCGGATTGTTCGCTCGTCCCCTTCGCAATACTGCTCTGTATCGTTGTCCGGTACTCATCGCCCTCTATTGGGAAGAAACCATTGATCATTGTATTGACAGCATTTCCCACTGATGCACCCATACTTAAATATAATGGATTGTGCTGACCTTCTCCTCCCGGCAGAAAAGCAGTCATTGCTGCACCCGCCGCCAGTCCAATTGCAGATGTAATGGCACTCTGCAGCTGCCTCGGCGGCTCAGGCGCCACACTGCTTCCCTCAGTCTGGTTGATTGAAGTCCCAAGTGATTTATTGATGGTCTCATTTTTGGATGTTCCAAGTGCCTTTGAATAGCTGTCGTTATTCCCTTCGTTCACAGAATATTCCATGCGCTGGAACTGGCTCAGCTGCGTATAGATTGCTTCATACCCCCGCCGCATACTGGCAATCTCCTGCGGCTGCATATAGCGGGAGAGCACAATAGACGTAAATGGTTTCCCATACATTCCATCTAAGAGGCGCTCGATACCGGATGTAAACTGCCGTTCTCCGGCATTTGAAAAATCAAAATCTGAGAGCGACACACTCGCCACACACAGACTGTCATCGTTGATCAATTCATTCAGCAATTGCTGCTGCTGCGGAATCCGCATATTTTTAAAGGATAAACCCGGAACGGTCCCATTCATCGTTCCGCCGAAGAAACGTTTCGCCGAACTAAGCTGTTGCTCATCATCCATACTGACGCCCAGATAAAAATCAGCTTTCTCGCTCCGCGCGTCAACAATATAACAGAGGGATGATTCCGGCCAGCATAATGAGGCATACAGGTCAGCCATCTGCTCCCGCAGTTCTTCTTCTGATGAATAAAACAGCTTATCCATTTTCATTAATCTCAGATTAGTTCCCGGGGCAATTTTCTCGAGCTTCCTTGGCAGCGGAACGATCTGCGCAGAACTCAGTACGGATAAATAGCTTTGCTGCACAAAGGAATCCGCTGTATTAAGCACTTCCTCATCAACCTTCTCAAAAGTCAATTCTTTTTCCTTCCCTTCGTCCAATTCATTTCTGTCTTTTCCATTCATCATCATTCACCCCATATTGTTTCCCTGACCTGATCCTGATAATTCTTAAGAACACTGGCATAGCTTTCATTCTCTTCGCAGTTTTCTATCTGTCTGTTCAAAAGCTTAACCAGCAGTTTTGACGCTTCGTAAATATCAGAGAAGGATTCCGCCTCATCAAGCATCTTTTTATAAGCTGTTTCAATCATCAGATTTTCCTGGTCCGCTATATCTAAAAATACACTGCATTGTTCATATATCCTGGCAATGCAGTTTTTACAGTCCTCAATCTCGCGGACCCGCTTATGAAGCAGCTTATAAGCGTTATGGCGAAACCCCATGTCATCGGTCTCGTACATCTGTGCAGCAAAGGCCTGCTCTATTTGTTCATAAACTGTCCGGGGCGCCATAATCGTAATGACAAGCTCATCATCATCCACCTCGTCCATCAATTCCATCGGCAGCCCTCTCCACACGTGGTACCCCCTTCGATATGGATATAACCACTCGTCAATCACACTGGTCTTCAACTGGTTTGCCACCGGATTTGTTTCGGAATCTACCAGATAATCCCCAAACCATAAATTAGCTGTCCCAACTGCCGGGAAAAAGTCTATTGTAATCTCCTTCATCATAACCTCCTTAACAGACCTTCTATTTCCTCTTTACTTTTATTTAACTTTGCTAAGACAGCGTCGTCCCTATGGGACAGGTATTGCCCCATCGCCTTATAATATTCAAGAAAAAGCTCCCTGCATTTTAAAGTATCGCTGACAGCAATAGCAAAGGTCACGCTCTCACTTTCCCTTCCATCGCCTCTTTCCATTTTCACAAGCCGAAAATGGGGCAGACTTAGCTCTATGCTTGTTTCAGTCATCCTCAGCAAGAAAAAATCCCCTTCCTTTTTCATAGCGTAAAAGGGGATCCTTATACGCTCATTGAAATATTGGGGAAACCACATCACGTCACTATCCTCCGCCCAGGCCAGGATGAGGGGATCTGTCCTGAGATTTCTCATCCTTTGAAGCAAATCCATTACTTATATACCTCCACCAACCGACAGCCCATTTCCTTTAGCTTCTGATCATCAATCGTTACAGATTCCCCATGCAGCAGCCTGACAGAAGATGTCCCTGCTGCACAAATAGGGAGCAGGCCAATTCCACCGACCGCAACCGGCGTACCGACAGCGCCTGTTATCTCATCCAATATCGTCTGATCTCCCAAAATCATCGCGCATCCGCCATTGGCAAGACATCCGGCAGCACGTCCTTCTTCAATCGGTCTGTTTAAAACCGTACAGTTCTTCTCCATTTGCCGAAGGGTTTCATAAAAAGGCATCGATCCGTCAACTGTGCGTCCACATACATATTCCATGGCAGCATTCAGCACTTCTGTATTTGAAAATTCACCATCAGCGTCAAGATTTTCAAACGCTTCTGAAAAAACCTCTATATTATTTTCAGCCTCGTCTATTTCTGTCAGCGCCCAGACGATAATTTTTCCTTCATCAAGAGTTTCGAGAATTTCAATTTCCCCGCTGCGGTTCTCATCCCCGTCCAATGAAGCCTCCAGCCCTTCAAAATCAATCGCCATTTGTTACCTCCAATTCCGGATGGCGCTCAAGAAATTTGGGAAAGGCTGCCCGGCTGCAAAATGCTTCATTGCCTGAATAAAACAGAATTCTTCTGCTGTTTGTAAATACCTTTGCGATATGCCTTACATTTACAAGGTAGCTTTGATGAACCCTCTCAAAATTTCCCGTGCAATTTTCTTCAATCTCCTTCAGCTTTCCAATAAATGTCTCTGTTTCTCCATCGTATCGATGAATAATCACCCGATGCAGGTCGCTCTCAAAACAATCAATATTGCTATACTTCATTCTGATCAGCTGCTTCTGGGTCTGATGTTTAAAAACCTCTGCGCCTTCCAACAGCTCATTCTCGATCCAGATTTCATCCTCTAAATATTGTGCAGCGCGTGTTAAAGCCTTTTTACATTCCTCATTCTTCCACATCGTAAAATGCGCAATCGGACAGCTGGAAAATGCGTCGTGAAAATCAGCGTTTTTATCCGGCATGTAAATCATCACACAGTGGTGATCTATACTGCGGATCCGCCGGCCAAGGGAATATCCTGAATTACCGGCGGGCAGCAAAGCCACATCCGGCCGGAATCCCTCCGCCTGCATTGTCTGAAGCAGAAGATCCACACTGGTATATCCAAACATTGTCCAGTGATGCATTCCTGAAGGAAGATTTTTTTTAATGAACGCGGCAATTTTTTTCTGCTGTTCCATAGTTGGAACAATCACCACTATTTTGATAACCATGTTCATCCTCATTCATAACCCCGGAAAGGGTATCCCTGCTTCGGGATACCCCTCCACTCAGTCAGGCATTCGCGTACTGACGTACAATTTCAGCTATTTCTTCATTCAATTTATCAATACCTTCAATTGCCTTCTCCATCTTCTGCTTCTCCTGCGTCCGCTGTTCGCTGCTCATTAACGCGCTGTTCCGCTTATCCTCGATCTCACGCTCAACCACGCTGATATCGTCTGTGAATGCCTTTTCAAGAGAAGCACTTAAATCCTCAATCACTTTTTTAGTCTGAGCAGCAACGCTTTCCACAAATTGCTGACGGTTCTCAGGTTTTTTATAAAATTCTTCTACGCCTTTTACGACATCCTTTTTAATTTGTTTAGCCTGACTTTGCCCTCCAGTTAACAGCGCAACGACATAGGAAAAAATGAGACCACCAATCATCGCCGGCCATGATGCCGGAAACGCCACCATCGCCGCTGCCGCTATAAGCTGCGCACACAGGAGCCTTGTTCCTGTTCCGCGGCCATAGATAGGCGTTAATAAGCCAGATAACCATCCTCCGGCAAACCCAATCAGAATATCGCTGACAGAGCACCCAAAAATTGTCTTGTTTTTCCCGTTATCAGGTCCCTTGAGAATATCAGACAGATCATTGATATCCTTCTGATAAGTCTCAAAGTCTTTTTCCATTTTCTTAGCAGCCTCTTGAACGTATTTATACACGCCCGGCATCAGTTCCTCTTTATACCATACACTCATCTTTGCTTCGCATTCCTGACGTAAAAATACGGTTGCCTCATCTGTCAGAGATTTTGCAGCCTTATGCACAGTCACGGGGTGAAGCAGACGATCTGTCCCCGTCGGGATGACTGTCTGAGGCTCAAAGCCGTCCAGGGTAAGCAGTTTTGGCAGCTTGTCTATATATTTACCCGCTTCCTCCTGCACATATGTATCTATTGAGGCAAGCTCACGCTTAAAATCTCCCAAAATTTGGTTCTTCCGTACCCGCAGCTCTTCCAGCTTAGTCTCAGCAATCTCAACTCTGATTTTTAAGGTCTCATTATCCTTGTCACTGTCAAAAATAATCCCTTCAGCAGCGTTTTTCATCTCCTGATTCAGAGTTTTCAATTTTCCAGCAACACTATCAAGATGAACTGCTGCCCGATTTTCTATCAGGTATAATTCCAGAAATTTCTCCAAATCCTTATATCCGGACTCCTGAAGCAGCTGGTCGTCGTTTGTCAGCTTCGCCTTGAGTCCATCCAATGATGACAGGAAAAAAATTCCCTTTCTTCCCAGATTCGTAAATTTGCTGTTATTTGCAATATTAGCCTCTATATACTCTTCTCTTTCATCGTCCGAACTAAATGTTTTACAGGCTTCGTCAAAATGAGTTACGCAGATAATAGGCTGATAGCTGAGATTATTGAGCATCAGAAGTTCCCTTGCATCCACACCCCTCTGCCCGGTTGTATTTTCCAGATAGATAATCGCGCTTGCCGTCGGCATATAATCATGGACAATATCATCGTGGCAATAGGGATCATCCAGCCCCGGAGAATCGATCATCACTATTCCACCCTCAAGGATTGGCAGCGGCCAGAATATCTCAATTTTGCTGAAGGGTGAGTCAAGCCTTTCTACGCCTTCGTCATTTTTCTTTCGTATATTAATGCCCACTTTGTTATTAATGGTTCCATACCTGGCTATTTCCTTATCGTTCGGCGCTATTTCAAAGGGTTCGTCTCCCCCATCCCAGCATCCCGGCTTTGGATAAACAATGACCTTTTTTTCGGTTCCGTATCGAACCTCAGTAATTACGCTCGTGGTCGGAAGGAGCTTCGCCGGCAAAATATTCTGGCCCAAAATAGCATTCAAAAAAGCAGATTTCCCGGCCGAAAAGACGCCCATCACCAATACTCTGAATTCATTGGAATCCAGCTTATCAATCTGGTTATCCAGGGTTTCCTGCCATTTCGCGTCTTCAGGCCTGATCATGAAAGCAATCTTACGCTGCTCTTCTATCAGTTTTTTTACAGTATCGACAGATTCTTTAAATCCCTTAATTGTTGTGATCATTTTCAGTTCCTCCTTTTATGTCATTTATTGCACAGTGCTGCACTTATCAAGCCAATCGCACAGCTCCTTCATTTCTTTTGTCTGATCACGGATATTCTCCATATCGGTCTGTGTACCAG
>JAJQFO010000234.1 GCA_021201095.1 Lachnospiraceae bacterium | reverse complement strand
CGGAGGTTGAAATACCGAGGAATCCTGAAGCTTTTCCGTCATTTCCCGAAGAGCCAAAAGCACAAATAACAGTAGGAGGGAGGACTGCGCTTGCTGTACGCACTATATTATCCTCAGGAAACAGAGGATGCCGGGAATAACGGAAGAACAACGGAATCCAAAATCCACGTTGAAAATGGAATCGAAATGGCAGATAAGAAAGCATCTGAATCCCCACAGGATCAGGATGCTTTTTCTATTGCTATTTCAGAATCTTTCCAGTTCACGGTGGAACGTATGCGACATGTGCAGGGGGAATGGCGTTCCATGACGGTAGCGGCTTTCCCAAAGTTTCGTTTTCTTTATTGTGAGAATGATGAGGCTGAAAAATTAAAGGAGAATCATGTCCCGTTGATTTCGATTCCGGACGAACTGGCAAAGCTTTTGTATGAATTAAGTGACAGGCAGCATCACATTCCCATGTCGAAAGGAATTATCAAAAGTGGCAAGGCTCATGTCACAGAAGGTCCGCTGACTGGACACGACAGCCAGATTATGCGTGTTGACCGTCATAAACGTCTGGCATGGCTGAGAATTTCCGAAAAAGAGATCAGAAATTTTACAAAATACGGCACAGATGCACTGATAGCCGGGCTGGAACTTACAGAGAGAATACCGTAAGCCGATAGAGCGGCAGCATTTCCTCTTTACAACGCCCCGGCGTTTGGTTTACAATGGGACCAAACAATCGGAAAATGGAGAACAGCCATGTCAGTTGTAATAAAAAAATTTGAAAACTCATATTTGTTGGAAACAATGAATATCTGGAATGAGGTAATTGAAGAAGGTATTGCGTTTCCCCAGCTAAACAGATTGGACGAAACGGAGGCAGATGCTTTTTTTAATGAACAGACTTATACTGGTATTGCAGTAGATACAGAAAGAAATGTTGTATTGGGAATGTATATTCTTCACCCCAATAATGTTGGAAGATGCGGGCATATTGCCAACGCCAGCTATGCTGTAAATTCTAAAGCACGGGGACTTCATATTGGGGAAAAGCTGGTATCTGACTGTCTGGAAAAAGCGAGGGACTATGGCTTTGCTATTATGCAGTTCAACGCTGTCGTAGATAGCAATATCCACGCCAGACATTTATATGAGAGATTAGGGTTTGTGGATGTTGGTATAATTCCAGGAGGATTTCAAATGAAAGACGGGCATTATGAAGACATCCATGTCATGTACAAAACATTATGCGAAGAAAAACACTTCGCATAATCCTCTGCAAAATCAGGAATCTTTTTTCACTTCTGAAAAGTACCGGCGGATCACCTGTTCATTCAGATTCTCTCCGATCACAATCAGTACCTCCTGTCCGGTGCTGACCGGCCGGAGGGAGAAGTCCTGGCGGGTGGCGTTAAATTCAGCCCATGTCTGCTGCGCTTTTGACGGCATTTCTTGTGTATATTCTTCGGATTTTCCGAGCGCCGCAGATTTATCTGTCCTTTTGGATGTCTGAGTCTCAGCTGCTCTGGATGTCTGCAGAAATCCCTTGATGCGCCAGACATTGCCGCAGGCCTGGTCTTTAAAAATCCGTTCTGCGGCGGAGCAGAGCTCGTCTACTGACATTTGCACATTCATAAAATATACCGATGAGAATTTTTCTTCCGGCACGATTCGTTTCTGAAAGTCCTCACTCACATAGCCGCAGGACGCAATCCGCTCAAAATCCGTATCGGTCAGCGACTCCCAGTTTTGGCAGATAATGTCGTCAGTACCCTTAACGACAGGAAGTGAATCGTCGGTACCTAAAATGTCTGCTTTTGAAATATCTGGCGTTGATGTCTTTGCATCAGGAGCCAAAATATCCGGTTTCGGCATCTTTTCATCATACATATGAACTCCCAAATTGTCTGCATTCAGAATATCTGCGTCAAACCTCCGCTGGCAGTGAATTTTTTCCAGTGCCTGGTTCAGATGCGAGAGCACCGCCGCGATCTCTGCACTGGATGCTTCCTGAGCTTTGCTTATAACCACGCAGCCGGCGCTGGCTGCTTCTGAGGCCAGGAGATAGTCCGCGTCTTCCGACAGCTCTGCAGGCATCTTTGCGTCCACGACCGCGATCACATTTCCAATCTCGTACCACTGGTCAAGGGGATCTTCATGGAGAATGTCGAAAAATTCATCTACATCGAAGACTCCGGACGGTTCGACCAATACGCGGTCGTAGCCGCACATTCCCATCGCGATCAGCTTCGACTTGAAACGGCGGCGATGGCAGTCCCGGTGGCAGCCGCCGGCAACCATTTCCAGCTCGCACTGATCGCTGAGGAGATCCTGCAGCAGCATCATGTCTACATTCACCGCACCATAGTCATTTTCCAGAATCCCGATATGCATTCCCTTCCGCAGCAGATAATCTGCGTATTTTTTAAGGAAGGTCGTTTTGCCCGCACCCAGAAATCCGGTGATTAAATCTATTCTTGTCATAAGAACCTCGCTGTGCTTTTTGTAACTGTTCAGTTTCTTCACGATTACGATTTTTCTCTTTTGTATTAGGTATTTTTTATAGCATATATCTGGCTGCAGTTCAAGCAAATTATCAAAAGTGCGTATGTTTGTACCCTGCGAGCGAACCGTTAGTTATGCGGGCTTCCTGAAAAATACAGGCAAACAAGGACCTGTCGCGCGCGCTTTTGTTTTTGTTTGACAAGGAAGAAGGAGCGAGTATAATAATTGGCAAATGAACGATTTGCACACGAGACGTTCGGCAGACAGAGCTGGACAAAGACAGGTGATGCCGGATAATGCCCGACAGCTCCAGGCAGCACTGGGTAACGTCTGACAGAGACAGACACAGCAGATGGCGCCGGATAATGTCTGACAGATCCAGGCAACTCCGCATAGTGCCGGACAGTACCTGGCAGCACAACACACCGCGTGCATTGCCAGGCTCCGGCACAATGCCGGAATGGAGATGAATATAAAATATGAAGAAGTACCGGATTTTGAACGGAATGGTGTATACGGAACAGAATTACTTTGCAAAAAAGACTGTATATATGGCGGGTGAGCGTATTCTGGATCGCGACGCATATGAGGCGTGCAGGGGAGAGGATACTCTGCTCGATGCCTCTGGCTGCTATGTGATACCTGGGCTTACGGACATCCATTTTCACGGCTGTGCCGGCAGCGACGCCTGTGACGGTACGGTCGAAGCGTTACGGAGAATCGCCCGCTATGAGGGAGCCCATGGGATCACCACGATTACACCCGCGACCATGACAGTTTCGGAAGAACAGCTGATGGCGGTGGCGCGGGCTGCCGCAGCATATCGTGCGTCTGGATGCATGGACAAAGCAGCACAGGGCTCCGCCGCGTATCGTGGGGAAGGGGAGAGCGTCGGGGCTGTTCTGGCCGGTCTGTATCTGGAAGGGCCGTTCATCAGTGCGGCGAAAAAAGGGGCGCAGAATGAAAGCTATATCCGCAGACCGGATGCGGAATTGTTTCAACGGTTAAATGAGGCGGCGAATGGTTGTATCCGTACGGTAGCGCTGGCGCCGGAAACGGACGGCGCTTTGGAGTTTATCCGTGCGCATGCCGGGAGGGTGAACGTTTCTCTGGCTCATATGACGGCTGATTACGAGACGACGCGCAGAGCGCTCGAAGCGGGTGCCTCTCAGATTACCCATCTTTACAATGCGATGCCGGGATTTCATCACCGGGACCCGGGACCGATTGGGGCGGCTGCGGATGATCCCTCCTGCATGGTGGAGCTGATCTGCGACGGAATCCATATTCATCCGGCGGTGGTGCGCGCCACATTCCGGCTCTTTGGCGAGGAGCGTGTTATCCTGATCAGCGACAGCCTGCGGGCGTGCGGGATGCCGGACGGTGAATATGAGCTGGGCGGCCAGCATTTCTATCTCGAACAAAAACGCGCCACCCTTTTGGATGGAACGTTGGCGGGCTCTGCTTCAAACCTGATGGATTGCCTGCGCACGGCAGTGAAGACGATGGGCATTCCTCTTTCGGGCGCCGTCCGGGCAGCAGCGGTCAATCCTGCAAAGGCAGTAGGGATTTTTGATGAATATGGAAGTCTGGAGCCTGGGAAATATGCAAATCTGGTAATACTCGATCAGGAGCTTTGCATTCGTGCGGTGTATATTCATGGGCGGAAGGTTTGAACGGTTCCTTGCGCGCCCCTGCGCATCATAAAAATCGAGCAGGAGACGAAAAGCAGTCTCCTGCTCGATTGCTATCTATTATTTTGGTTTTATGTTGTTTCCTGCGGCATTTGCCATGCGTGATGATCGGTGTGCAGCAGCTCGTGTGCCTTGTGTGAGAGCGGCGCTCCGAGATAATCCTGATAGCATTGCTTCACAGCCGGGTTTTCATGCGAATAGCGCAGCTGGTTGATTTTGTCCAGACCGTAGAGCACGTCGCATCGGTCAGAGGCACGCTCTTCACCGTCCTTGATCGGCTGTCCGCCGCCTCCGGCACAGCCGCCCGGACAGGCCATGACTTCTACAAAGTGATAGCTCACATCTCCTCTGCGGAGTGCTTCGATCAGCTTGCGGGTGTTCCCGAGGCCGCTGACGACTGCAACCTTCAGCTGGGTTCCGGCGAGGTTGAATTCCGCTTCTTTCCAGCCATTCATAGCGTCAGCCCAACGCGAAGCGTTTTCAGCATGGCTGACGCGATCTGCCCTCGCCGGGTGGCATCCTCGCCCTTCGGGCGGGATATCCGCCGAAGCGGAGCGAGGGGGCGCTTCCATAGCTCTTACTTTTTTGAAAGAATCCGGATCCGGGTTTCTTCCGGTGACCAGATAGTAGGCGCTGCGCAGGGCGGCCTCCATGACACCGCCGGTCGCGCCGAAGATCACGCCGGCGCCGGAGCCGACGCCGAGGGGCATGTCGAATTCCTCCTCAGGCAGCATTTCCGGGCGAATCTGCTCCGCACGGATCAGGCGGTCGACCTCGCGGGTGGTCAGCACCACGTCAACATCCGGGACGAGGGGCTTTTCTGCTGTACTGTTTTGGCCAGGATCGGAGGCATTCACCTGCTCCATCTGGCTAACGCGTGCGCCGTCATTCATCCCTGGAATCGCGCATTCGTGCTTCTTTGCCACGCAGGGCATGATGGAGACGCAATAGATCCTGGACGGGTCTACGCCGAGCAGCTGCGCATAGTAGGATTTGGTGATCGCGCCGAACATCTGCTGCGGTGATTTTGCCGTAGAGAGCTGGTCAACCATGTCCGGATACTGCGATTTCAGGAAACGCACCCATCCGGGGCAGCAGGAGGTAAAGAGAGGGAATTTTTCCTGCCCCGCAGCTCTCTTGATTTTCTCGATCAGCTCGCTTCCTTCCTCCATAATGGTCAGGTCGGCGCTGAAATTGGTGTCGAAAATATAGTCGAAGCCCATCTGCCGCAGGGCGGCCACCAGGCGTTTGGCGGTGGCAAATTCCGGAGAGAGGCCGAAGGCTTCGCCCCAGGCCGCACGCACGGCGGGAGCGATCTGCACAACGGTGATTTTGTCCGGATCCGCGAGGGCATCCAGTACCCGGTCGGTGTCGTCCCATTCGCGGAGGGCACCTACCGGACAGTGGGTGATGCACTGGCCGCAGAGGGCGCAGTCGGATTCCTTGATCATCCGGTTTTGGGAGACGTCCACGGTTGTTCGGGAGCCGGTGCCGGAGACGTCCCAGATGTGCATGCCCTGCACCTTGTCGCAGATCTGTACGCAGCGCATGCATTTGATGCATTTTCTGGCGTCACGGACCAGCGGGAAGCGTTTCGGCCATTCGAACTTCGGCACTTTCTTGCGGAAGGGAAGCTCGACAATGCCCAGATCATTCGCGATCGTCTGCAGGGTACAGTTGCCGCTGCGGACGCAGGTCGCGCACTGGCCGTCATGCTGGGAAAGGATCAGCTCGACGGTGTTGCGGCGGCTTTCGCGGACCTTGGGACTGTTTGTATGTACAACCATTCCCTCCCAGACCTGATTGTTGCAGGCAGCAACCAGTTTTGCACAGCCCTCGACCTCGACCACGCAGACGCGGCAGGCGCCGATGCTGTTGATATCCTTCAGATAGCAGAGGGTGGGAATGTGGATGCCGACCGATCTGGCAGCCTCGAGGATGGTGGAACCGTCCTGTACCTTGTATTGTTTTCCGTTGATTGTCACATTTACCATTGCTCGGTCCTCCCTCCTTTGAACGCTCCGTAGCCGAAATGATCGCACCGCAGGCACCGGCGCGCCTCCTGGTTGGCTTCTTCACAGGTCATGCCGCATTCGACGGGCTCGAAATCCCTGGCACGGTCGGAGGCCTGACGCTCCTTGAGATTGATGCGGGCGCAGTTTTTCCGGTCGTCCAGACGCACCTGCGGGAGCTCCACATCCGCGGAGATCAGATGCTGATACCCGAGAAACTCGTCAATATTCGCCGCCGCGACCTTGCCTGCCGCGATGGCGCGGATCACAGTCGCAGGGCCGGTCACGCAGTCGCCTCCGGCAAATACGCCGGTGAGGTCCTTTGCGTTTACCCCGCTCCAGTTCAGAGCCTCAATGACGCCGCGTTTGACAGGAATGCCCTGTTTCTCAAAGGCTCTGGAATCAATGCCCTGGCCGATGGCTACCAATACGATGTCGCAGGGGAGCCGTACCTCGTCGTTGGAGGAATTGACCGGTGTCGGCCGTCCGTTTTTCATTGGTCCGATGATCTGCGGCTGTACCCAGAGCGCCGCAACCTTTCCTTCGGCGTCCTTCTCAATGCGAAGCGGCGCGTGCAGATCCAGAAGCTCGCAGCCCTCCTCAATGGCGCCCTCGACCTCCTCCGGCATGGCGGTCATATCGACCGACCTTCTCCGGTAGGCGATGCGCACACGCCTTGCGCCGAGACGCACGGCTGAGCGGGCCACATCCATCGCCACATTTCCGCCGCCGATCACGACGATGCTCTTGCCGGTAAAATCAGGCATTTCGTTGTCGCCGATTCCGCGCAGCAGCTCCACGGCAGAGATCACGCCCTTCGCGTCCTCGCCCTCGATACCGATTTTGCGGTCAGTGTGCGCACCGATCGCGATGTAGACGGCGTCATATTCTTTTCTCAAATCCACAATGCTGGGATTTTCTCCGACGGTCACGTTTGTTTTTACAGCGATCCCCAGGCTTAAGAGCTGATTGATTTCCCGGTCGAGCTCTTCGCGCGGCAGACGGTAATTCGGAATGCCGTAGCGCAGCATGCCGCCCAGCTGTTTTCTCTGCTCGAAAATCGTTACCTTATGGCCCATCAGCGTCAGGTAATACGCCGCGCTGATGCCTCCGGGACCGCCGCCGATGACGGCGACCTTTTTGCCGGTCGACGCCGCAGGTACCGGGAGCGGCACCTCGCCTGCATGGTCCACGGCGAAACGCTTCAGGCCGCGGATATTGACCGGATCGTCAATCAATGTCCGGCGGCAGCGCACTTCGCAGGGATGCTCGCAGATCCGTCCGCATACAGCGGGGAGCGGGTTGTCCTTGCGGATCAGCCGTACCGCGTCGCCGTAGCGGCCTTCCGCCACCAGTGCGACGTAGCCGGGAATGTCCACCCCGGCCGGACACTGCGACACGCAGGGCACAGGCTGGTAGAGCTCGCATTTGCACCTGTGGCGCAGCACGTGCTCCTCAAAGTCGTCGCGGAAGCCACGCAGGCCTTTGAGGACGATGTTGGCTGCCTCGTAGCCGATGGCACAGTCCGCGGAATAAAAGATGTTTTGCGCTGTCTTTTCAATCAGATCAATGGTCTCCAGAGTCCCTTTGCCGTCCAGCACCATTTCCAGCAGATCCTGCAGCTGCCCCAGGCCGATGCGGCAGGGAACACATTTTCCGCAGGACTGGGCGTGGCACATTTTCAGAAAAGACGCGGCCAGATCCACCGGGCACAGGCCTGGCGGGCTGGCGCTGATCCGCCGCTCCAGATCCTTGTAGAGCGATTCTACCGTCGTCTGGGCTTTGTTGTTCGTGATGATGCTCAGTCTGCTCATCAATACTCACTCCTTCCTTTCGGTTCGCTTTGACTAATCTATAAAAAGGCCAGGAGAGAATCGCTCCCCCCTGGCCCCAACTTCTCTTGTACCTTAACACTTCCTGATTTTTCTGTCAAGAGATACAAAAATTTTCGATTCTGAGGAGAAAATCTGATGAAAATAACGGGGCAGTCTGCTGCTTGGATTATGATTCGGACAGAAATAATACTGATCTTTTAGAATGTGTTTTTTTAAACTGAATGGCTGCATTTTTGAAAAATTATATAGATAATATAGTTGAATTGTGTTATACTAAAGCGCATGAACGCAGGTGTGAAGAAAGGGGGAAATAAATGCATGGAAGTATCACAGACCGCCAGATTTCACAAGACAATGGTTCCAGCAGAAGAGGCAATAAATGCTTTACAGCGAAAACTGGATGATGCCATTGATGACATGGAGCAGGGCAGAGTTCAGACAATTGAAGACGCATGGGAGGAAATAGATTCTATTTAGGCAATGTTTACACGATGGAGAACATTATGGGTTATCCAAAATATAAAGTGGTGATTGCCAGAAGTGGCAAAGAGGACATTGCACAAAAGAAGAAGTACATTATTCAGCATTTTAAATATCGAGAATATGCGGAAAATTATTCACAGATGATAAAGGAAGCAGCCCAAAAGCTTAAAACGATGCCGTCCGGATACAAGTATTCACAGGGGCTACAATATTTATATGAAACCGGTAAATGGACATATTCTGTTTTATACGGTCAATGAGAACAAAGCGACAGTTACTTTGCTTAGAGTATTACAGGATGATATGGATTGGCAAAGAATAATAAAGCAATGGATTCGGAGAAATACATAAAAGAATAGATTTACCCGGCAGCAAGATGGAACCGTCATTCAACGAAACCGTCATTTATTATTTAAGAAATTAATTCAGAAAAATCCCGAATCGCCTTTTTAACCGGCGGTTTGGGATTTTTGCGTCTCCTTTCTGCGGAAATCCGGGAAAAAGAATCGTGACATAAAAACGTTAACACAAAAAACGGAATAAAAACACAGAATACCTATTGACATACTAGGAAAAGCGTGCTATGATGGCTCCAGTTCAAAAACAGAGAACGGCTTCGGCCATTCCATTCAAATTTTACTAATAATAGAAGAAAGGAACCAGGAAAATGAGCGAATACAGATTTGAAACCCTTCAGCTTCACGTAGGACAGGAGCAGGCAGACCCGGCGACTGATTCAAGAGCGGTGCCGATTTATCAGACGACCTCTTACGTATTTCACAATTCCGAGCATGCGGCGGCGCGCTTTGGCCTGACCGACGCCGGAAATATTTACGGACGCCTGACCAACTCCACGCAGGACGTGCTGGAGAAAAGGCTGGCGGCACTGGAGGGCGGCGTCGCTGCACTGGCAGTGGCTTCCGGCGCGGCGGCTATCTCCTACACCATCCAGGCGCTGGCGCAGGCCGGGGAGCACATTGTCGCGCAGAAGACCATCTACGGCGGCAGCTACAACCTGCTGGCGCACACCCTTCCGCAGTACGGGATTTCCACCACCTTTGTAGACGCGCACAACCTTGCTGAGGTCGAGTCTGCGATTCAGGAGAATACGAAGGCAGTTTATCTGGAGACCCTGGGCAATCCGAACAGCGATATCCCGGATATCGATGCGATTGCCGCAATAGCGCATAAGCATGGCCTGCCGCTGGTGATCGACAATACCTTCGGCACACCCTATCTGATCCGGCCGATTGAGCATGGCGCGGACATTGTCGTCCATTCCGCGACCAAGTTTATTGGCGGCCACGGCACGACGCTCGGAGGCATCATCGTGGATTCCGGAAACTTTGACTGGAAAGCCTCCGGGAAATACGCGCCGATTGCGGCGGCGAATCCCAGCTATCATGGGGTATCTTTTGTAGACGCGGCTGGTCCGGCGGCATTTGTCACCTATATCCGGGCGATTCTTCTGCGGGATACCGGGGCAACGATCTCACCGTTCAATGCCTTTTTGCTTCTGCAGGGGGTAGAGACCCTTTCCCTGCGGCTGGAACGCCACGCGGAGAATACCAAAAAGATCGTGGAATATCTGGCGGGTCATCCGCAGGTAGAGAAGGTCAACCACCCGTCGCTTCCTGACCATCCGGATCATGAGCTGTACCAGAAATATTTCCCGAACGGCGGAGCCAGCATTTTTACCTTTGAAATCAAGGGCGGCCAGGAGGAAGCGTGGAAGTTTATAGACAATCTGGAAATCTTCTCCCTGCTGGCAAATGTGGCGGACGTCAAGAGCCTGGTGATTCACCCTGCCACCACGACCCACTCCCAGCTTTCTGCGGAAGAGCTCCTGGATCAGGGAATCCGGCCGAACACGATTCGTCTGTCCATCGGCACCGAGCATGTAGATGATCTGATCGCAGATCTGGAGAAAGGGTTCGCGGCAGTGCGCGGATAATGCTGTTCCTGCCAATGACGGGGGCAGGATCCTGGATTTTTTTTCAGAGATGATAATGTGCTCCCGGTCAATGGCAGGGAGTATAGTGACAGATGATTTACAGATTGAAAAAATAGACATGATAATGAAAGCGGGAAGGTCAGATATTCTGACATTCTCGCTTCCCTGGGTGCTTCTGGCGGGCGCACATTATAGATATTCCGGTTAAGAGTCTGGACGTGAGACATGTAGTGCTCAGAGAATTTTACGCAGGAAGAAGTCCTAGTATAACATTATATCCTCTATTTTGCGTACATCATCGATGGATATATTTTGATATAGTGCAATTTTTTCAACAGGAAGATCGTCCTGCAGCATTCGGGTTACTGCCTTTGCACATTCTATAGATATGCCCATTTTTGACAGCGCGATGCCCTCTTCCAGACCATGCTCAAATCCAAGATTATACAATTTTTCTGATTCTTCACTCATTTGCTCATGCCTCCTTTCTCTCACTTAAATACCGTACACTGTACACGAATTGTTCCTCTTACGCTGGCATTTCAGCCTCTATTTCGCGTACTTCATCGATGGACATATTTTGATACACTGCAATTTTTTCAACAGGCAGTTTATCCTGCAGCATTCGGATTACCGCTTCCGCTTTTTTTTTCATGCTCTGTTCCTTGGCATCCTCCAATCCGAGCTTATACAATTTTTCCGCTTCAGCACACATCAGTTCATAACCCCCTTTCTCTCGTTTTAAATACTGTACCCGTTTTGATAATTCACCCTGGCTCATGTCGTCAGGATCGGCAGTTTTAAAATAGCGCATCATTTTTGCTATGGCGCTTATTATAGTGAAAAACATATCATCCCGCAAGAGCCGCTTTTCGATTTTGCAATTATTTTATGCTGTGGAGATAATAACATATTATAAGATAAAACGCAATATATAATTTATAATAACCTCATTAGATTTGAAACAATTTTAAAAACTGCCAATTTTCGCTGAGGTATTTTTACTGCGCACAGGAACGACAGAATTGGTCGGCGCATTTTTCTATTTATCAATATTGCTATGGCTATTGGTGAAATTTACGAAACTACGAAAAATCTTACGAAATTTTACGAAACTCTCACAAGACCAATTGACTTTTTTACTAAAAAGTGTGAAAATAATTAAACACTTTTTAGGACTTTGCCTAGAAATATTGCCTCCAGGATGATAAGAAGGATGAGATATGAAAGAAAGTAATTGCTGCAGGAAATGGAAAAGAAGGCTGGCCTGGCTGCTGGTGGTTGCCATGATTTTGAGCAACCAGTCTTTTGGTGCGCTTGTGACAACGGACACTTTGGCGGCGGAGACGGAGGTCAGCTCTGATATAGATGTGGAAGCGACTGCGGCTGTGAGCGTGTCGGAGACAGAGTCTGTTTCTTCTGATGCAGCCGGATCATCAGGCAGTGGGTCGTCAGAAGCGGCGGCGGAAACGACCGCACAGACGCAAACTACAGCGGAGACCAATGAACAAACGGAAGCGGCCGCAGAGACGGCGGCACAGACGGAAACGACAGCACAGACCGATGTGGCAACGGCAGAGACTACGGCACAGACCGGGGCAACCGCAGAAACCACGGCGCAGACAGAGGCAGCGGCCGCAGATACGACGTCGCAGACGGAATCAGCCGCAAAAACCACAACGCAGGCAGAGACGGTCACAGAAACGGCAGCACAGACAGGAACTGCAGCCCAGACAGAAGCGGCAGGAGAAACGACAGGCCAGACGACGGAGCAGGATGCGGCAGCATCGGCGCAGACGGGGACAACAGCAGAAACGTCAGAGTCGGCTGCGGCATCCGCAGAGACCGCATCGCAGACGGGTACCGCATCCGAAACGACGGCAGGTGCGCAGACAGAGACAGAAGCCTCCGCGGCTTCCGAAACATCGGAGAGCGAGAAGGAAGTCTCCTCCGATACGGACAGAGACAGCAGTGACCCTGCGGCGGCAGATACAGAGACACAGCCAGGAGAAACGGATACAGCACTCACCTCTGAGTCAGAAAATGACGAAGTCGGGGGGGGTGGATTACGCTTTAAAAACAAAGATTGAGCAGGAAATTTTCATCGATACGGATGAAGATGATATTTTTGCGGTTAAATATACCATTACAATAACGAATACGACAGCGGATGCGGACGCTGAGGCTGTGACTGTGAAGGCAGTGCTCGGGGAGAATCTGTCCTGGTATGAGCGGGACGATGATACGGATGCACTGTATTTTATTGAGGATATTTCGGATCTGACGGACGTGCCGGAGAAGTATGATCTGGACGAGCTGGCAGAGTACGTGGAAAATCATACAAATGCTGCAAAAAGTGCAGAAGAAGTTCTGGAGCCGTATGCTTCGGCTGTTGTCTGGGCGGATCAGACCATCGCCGGCGGAGAAGAGGAAACGTATGTTTTCTACGCGGCGATTGCGGAAGGAATCACCACAACAGACGAGCTGCCGGCTCTATATTTTGTGGATGGGGAGCAGGTTACGAATACGGCGGAAGACCAGACCATCATTAAGTGGAAGAATGAGGAACTGCTGGCGGAGAACGAGACCGAGGCGGAGACGGAAACTGAGAGTGAGACAGAAGCTGAGAGTGAGACAGAAACCGAGGCAGAGACGGAGACAGATACGAAGGGTGCAACTGTATCGGAGACTGAGGTGGATTCAGAGAAGGAAACGGGGACAGAGACAGAAAGCGAAACAGAGACTGAAGCTGAGACGGATACGGAAACTGAGAGCGAAACAGAAACTGAGATCGAAACGGAGACGGAAAAGGAGACTGAGACCGAAACAGAAACGGAGATCAAGACAGAGACAGAAGAGGAAGCGTACAATTTCATCGCCTACGAGGTCTCTGAGGGCGGCGAAATCTGCCTGACCTATACAGACGGTTATACAGAGACGATTTCGCCATATATGATGAGCGATGATTATGACGTTGAAGTCAACATGCCGGTGACAGAGCCGGTCGAGGTTTCCGTGACAGCGTATGACGGCTATGCGTATGTCTGCGCTGTCGTGTTGGATGAAGAGGGGAATACGATCGCGGCCTACGATGCGGATACGACGGCGTTTACTGTGACGGCAAATGCGGACTATAAGACAACGGTACAGGTGACATTTGCCGAGGACGGCGAGGCGTATTATTTCAGCGAGGAAATGCTGGCGGTGGCTTCCTATGAGCAGCTGGCGGCGGCCGCTGCGGAGGATGATCCGGATACCCTGCAGGGGCAGATCAACGCTCTATTATCATCGGATACAGACAGCGGGATCAGCACTGCGGGTGAAGGCGGCATCGCAACGGCATCGCTCGGTGACGAAATTACTGAGAACAGTACAACGATCACACTCAATCAGGACTACACAGAAGATCTGATGATCCTGGATGGCGTGAAGGTCACGATCGACCTGAACGGTCACACCATCACATCCGCGGGAACCGGCAAAAATGCTATTACAGTTTTCGGTACTCTCACCCTTACAGACACCAGTACAGCCGGTAGTGGTAAGGTGACAAATAACGGGTACAGTAACGCCCGCGGCGTTGACGTGGCGCAGGGCGGTTCATTTACCCTTGAGGGCGGTACCATCACCGGCTTCTCAGCCGGCGGTAACGGCGGCGGTGTTCTGGTGGAAAACGGCGGAACATTTGCCATGACGGGTGGAACCATATCTGACAACACAGCGAGCGGCTACGGCGGCGGTGTGTTCCTCTATGATGCTAATCTGATAGCTTCCATGACGGGGGGAACTATATCTGGCAACACCTCCAGCCTCTCAGGCGGCGGCTTAGCGGCCAATACTGCCTCCAGCTCTGCGCTGACTCTTCAAAGCGGTCTGACCATCAGCGGCAACAAATCCGGCGGTTATGGCGGCGGCGTTTACTTTAATACAGTGCTGGAAACACTCACCATTTCATCAACCATTTCAGGAAACACATCCACCAGTGAGGGTGGCGGTGTCTATTTTGGCGCGACGGTTACTACTCTAAACATAGTAGACGCAATCATTGATGGCAACACATCAGGCGCAGCGGGCGGCGGCGCTTATTTTGCCGTGGCTGTTCCTACAGCTGCCATCAGCGGCTCCAGCATATCGGGTAACTCCGCAGCTGGCTACGGCGGCGGTATCTGGCTCACCTCGGGCACAAGCCTGACTCTGGAAAATTCCGAAACTAATACAACCAAAATTAACAACAACAAAATTTCAGCCGCAGGCGCCATGTACGGCGGCGGTATTTACTTAAACAGCGCAAATAGCTACAGGAGTACCTTTACGTCCACCGGCGGTGAGATTTCAGGGAATAAGCTTACCAGCACGGATTCTACCAATAGCTACGGCAGCGGTATCTATATCGGAAGCTATGCCAAAGTTTCGATGGAGAACACAACCGTTTCAGGCAACTCGGGCGCTACCTATGGCGGCGGTATCGCTGTAAATACCTATGTACAGAGTATCACCCTGACAGATCTTACCGTTTCAGAAAATAAAGCTGTCGCATCTGCCACGGCTAACACAGGCTATGGCGGCGGTATCTGGATAGGCGCAAGCAGCGTGGGAGATGTAGTTGTCTCCGGCGGTAAATATAGCGGGAATACCTCCGACTACTACGGCGGTGCTTTCTATGTCACAACGGCAGCCTCGTCCCTGGTTCTAAAGGATGCAGCAAAAATAGACGGCAACACAGCATATAATGCCGGCGGCGGTATTTACACGCAAGGGAAGCTTACGCTTACCGGCGGAGACAGTGAAGCCACGGCAATTTACATTAGCAACAATATATGTACAGCCGGCGTGGGCGGCGGTGCATACTCGAGCACATCAACAAGTTATGCCATAGTTTCTACCGGTTATGTGAATATTAATGGAAACAGCGCGGGAACAAACGGCGGCGGCTTAAGCGTTGACTCCGGCGGAATGGATCTGTCGGGCAACATCAAAATCTACGAAAACTACGCGAAAGGAAGTAATTACGGCGGCGGAGGAATCTATTCCAGCAGCAATTCGACCGGCACGGTTTACCTGCATGACGGCGTGGAAATTTTTGACAACACATGTGGGCTGCACGGCGGCGGTGTCTACGGCAGATATGAAGTAAAAATAGCGGATGGCGCAAAAATCCATGATAATTACGCGACAAGCTCCGGCGGCGGTGTGGCTGCCTTAAAAGTCACGATGGAAGGCGGAGAGATTTATAACAACAGCGCCGCAAATGGCGGCGGTATCTATGACGCACAAGGAAACAGTGCAGACACAAATGTGGCGAGTCATATCTCCAGAGGAAAGATTTATAATAATACCGCCAGAACCGGCAGCGGCGGAGGCATATATGCCAGTTCATATATAAACATCCTGTATATAGACGATGTGGAAATATATGATAATACAGCCTACTCTTACGGCGGCGGTATATACTGGACGGATTTGTTTGTTTTTAATGGAGGAACCATCACAGGAAACACGGCGCAGCGTGGCGGCGGTGTGTATATCGTCGGCTATGTGAAGCAGAGCGCGACGATAAAGATTGCGGATGGAAAGTCGGGTATCATATATGACAATACGGCAACCGCTGTCAATTACGGCAACGATCTGGCTCTGGGGTATAGCAGCACCAGTGTGAACGCTTCCGGTACTTATAATGGAAATTCAGGCAGTTACGCACTTATGACGGTGGGCGCGGCATCTACCTTTACAGATTCCGCAAACGGTATAACCGGTGTCTCCTGGTATGATGAGGTGGGGGACACTACCAATGAAGAAGCATTCAACACTGAGAGCAGCAGCTCGTCACAAGAAGCAGGCCATTATTACACACTTATATACAAGGAGACTGGGGCAGCAATAGCAGAAATATGGAATACTGCGCTTAACAGCGGAAATGGCGAATACGAAACCTTCACTTCTGTTCAGGCGGCGGTAGATGCTGTGGCAGGTGACACGGCTTCAAAGTATGGAACAGAAAATGGCTCGAATGATACCATTACCATCATTATGCTGGACGACAGTCGCGAGGATATAACCATCCCTGCGGGCGTTAGTGTCACGCTTGATCTGGCAGGCTGTACGCTTACCGGACTTTTAAAAAGCGTAATTACTGTAGAAACAGGCGCAAGCCTGATCATAGATGACAGAAGTACGGAGGGTACAGGAACCATCACAGGCGGTGACGGAACATATTTTAATTACATTGGCACAACCAATGCTTACTGCGGCGGTGGTCTCCTGGTTTGCGGAAGCGCTATATTAAAGGGCGGTACAATATGCGGGAATACGACTGCGCTGGGTGCCGGCGTGTTTGTGACAGCTAATGGTACATTTACACTTGACGGAGGCACGATTGCGTCAAATACCGCCACAAATAACGGCGGCGGTGTTTACGTGGTGAGCGGGTACACAAATTCGACCTATACCACGTCAGATCCCAATTTTACCATGATCTCCGGTTCTGTCACGGGCAACAAGGCGGGGAGCGGTGCCGGAGTATACTTGTACAGCACCTATTTAAATGCTGAAATCAGCGGCGGAAGTATTACGGGCAATACTGCCACGTCCAATGGCGGCGGTATCTTTGTGAACAGTACAAGTATAGTCACTGTAACAGGTGGATTGATCACAGGCAATACCGCTGTGACCGGAGGCGGATTATACAGCAATAATACAAACTCCAGTCTGACCGTCAGTGATGCTGCAGGGATTTACGGAAATACCGCCACCAGCAACACGGGAAATGACATTTACGCGAAAGTGAAAGGCGGAAGTATCAGCATTCTGGCCGCAGTCAGTATGGGAAATGATGCCTATAACAGCTGGTTTGATTCGAATGGGGATGACAGCACTTATCCAAATTACTATACAGAAAGTATTAGCGGCGTGAGTTTGGCGAGCGAGCATGATTTTGCTCTCACCGCCACGTACTACTCCGGCGGCTATGTGGCATACATTCCGAATGACAGCAGTAGCAATACCGTATATCAGGTTGCGACCACGGATTCAGAAACCGGCAGTACGATATATTCCTACACGATGGATTCAACTGCTGCTGCTGAAGCACAGAGTGCAGGCAGCACAGTGACATCCAAAGCCGGAACCGCCTACTCCACACTTCAGGGTGCCATAAACGCAGCCGGAAATAACGACACCATCTATCTTCTCACGGACGTATATGAGAGCGTAAGCGTCACGGGTGTTGCAGACAGGGCGAGTCTGACTATAGACTTAAACGGATACACTCTTTATTCCACGGGAGAATACGGGGTTTATATAAAGTACGATAAAAATGTTTCCATGACACTTACCATACAAAGCACGGCTACGAATGCTTTTGTAAACACGGAAACAGATGCAGCAGGCACCATCACGAAAGCTTCATCGAATTTAAGCGACTTCCCACGCGGCATCTATATGGCATCAGGAAGCAGTACCTATGAAACATATCTTATCGTTGACAGTGTCGTGATTACCGGCTTTGGAAACGAAGCTTATGCAAGTGAAAGCTACAGCAGCACTTACGCCGGAGGCGCAATTTACGCGGACAGCTATAACTCTGTTACACTGCAAGGTAATACAATGATCACAGACTGCTGCGCCTATCAGGGCGGCGGAATTTATTCAAAAGGCTACAATAACTATCTGACCATAAAGGACGGCGTTGTTATAAGCGAAAATACAGCCTACCATGGCGGCGGAATCTTCTTTTCTGCCAGCGGCACAGGTAATAATGGCTACAAAGAAGCTTTGACAATAGGTGAGGCCAAGATAAGCGACAACACCGCAGCCTATCGAGGCGGCGGTATATATGTAACCGGCTGGAACAGCACGGATATTAGCAGCAAAGGATCCTGGCCTATGGTTACCATGGAGGGTACGACCATTACAGAAAACACTGCTGCTGAAAGCGCCGGCGCTTATCTGGTATACGTTATGGACGTTACCATAGATAGCTGTACTGTGGAGAAAAATGCTTCGACGGGCAACTTTGGCGGTATGTACATTTCACAGAGCAGTAATACCCTAAATTATGCAGAGGTTGTCATAACAGATTCGGAATTTACCGGAAACACGGCAGCCAGCGGCTATGCCGGCCTTTCTGTGGCAAACGGAAAAGTCACGGTAAGTGAATGTGCTTTTAAAGAAAATAAAGCGTCAACGAATGCTTCCGCGCTTTATATAAGCACGGTGTTAAGCGGCAGCACGATAAGCAACTGTACCTTCACTGATAATGAGACAACCACAAGCGGAAATGTAATAAACATTGCAAATTCATCTGTTGAAGTAAGCTATGTAACTGTGACAGGAAATAAAACAGCCGCAAGCGTCGGGGCGGTGTATGTGGCAGACACCAGCTCGTCGGTTCAGGGAAATGTGACATTTGATGAATGTAATTTTTCTTCAAACAGCGGATATGGCATGGAGCTGCTTACACAAGGTGACAGTGCCCAGGGTGAGATTGTCACAATAAAAAACACGTCCATCAAGGGAAATAGCGGCTATGGCATCTACATGAGACAGTCGAACAGCTTCTACAACGGCCGTGATTCTTATGTCCTGAATATAGAGGACGGCATGGAAATCGCGAACAACGGAAACACCGGAATCTACGCCAATGGCTACGGCACCTTAAACATAAAAGGCGGAAAGATACATGACAACACGGGTGCTTCCTATG
Source organism: Lachnospiraceae bacterium (assembly GCA_021201095.1). Taxonomy (GTDB): domain Bacteria; phylum Bacillota; class Clostridia; order Lachnospirales; family Lachnospiraceae; genus Choladousia. The sequence continues at coordinate 14,391 of JAJQFO010000234.1, read as the reverse complement.
GCGGCGGTGTCTACGCGCAGTACACGGATTTTCACATGACAGGCGGTGAAATCTATAACAACACGGCACCCCGTGGCGGCGGCGTGTACCTGGTTGAAAGTGCTAATACATATACAGGCGGAACTATAAGCTCAGTTACCTATGGTGAAGCCGCAACGGATACCATCACCGGCGGTAAGATTTATAATAACACATCTACCATTACAACGGATTCCGGCGGCGGAATCTATGTAGGAAATTATAATAAGCTGGTTATGACCGGCGGCACGGTGACAGGTAACACCGCGAGCGGTCAGGGCGGCGGTGTGTATGTTGCCAGTAATTATGCGTCATTTGAGCTGGGCACTGGAACAGATGCTGCAAGTGGGGCTGACACTGTGGGTCAGGTCTACGGCAATACGGCGATTTTGGGGCAGGACGTTTACGCGGAATACAGCTCAAGCTATGCGAACACTTCCCTTGCGCTCATTAAGGCTGAGGATATGTTTGGTGACGATGAGGGTATGGCAGGGATCGGCTGGCTGAACGAGTCCACCAGTGTCGTGACCACCACATCCATTGACTACGACCCGGTAAAGAAGATGTATCCGTTTACACTGGAATATGAGACGAACACAGTGGTTGCGGTAATATGGGATACCTCTCTAAATGAGGGCAGCGGCGGATATCAGACATTTACATCCGTTCAGGCGGCAGTGGATGCGCTTTTGGCGGATAAGACGAATGGTACGGGATATTACTACACAAACGATATCGCAGACCCTGAGATCATCTTGGTGTCCGACGCGAAGGGCGATGTGGAGATTTCCGGCGGCCAGACGCTTACACTTAACCTGAATGGTTACACGCTGACAGGAAATACCACAGCCATCACGTGCTATGGTACGCTTACCATAAAGGATGTGCAGTATAAGTCTGATGCCGCATCAGGCGAGGAGACCTATTGCGAGCATTATGAAGCATTGAAAAATGTCAATCAGAGTCTGCATTTGGATGAAAGTGGTGTGACGACAAAAACAGGCGCGGGTGCTGATGAGTCTGACACGGCATACACCGGCACCATCACCGGTACGACGGCGACTCTTGGCGGCGGCATCCGGGTATATTCCGGCGGCTATGTGACAATGGTAAGCGGCCAGATTGCAAACTGTACTGCGGGCGGCACGACGAAAAACAATGCCTCCTACGGCGGTGCCGGCGTATACGTGGAGAACGGTACTTTTGTCCTCAGCGGCACAGCGTCAATCAACAACTGCTCAACGAAATCCTACGGCGGAGCAGTTTATATAGCGGGTACCTCCGGAACATTTATCCTCGAGGAAGATGCAGTGATTGAGGATAACACTTCCTACTTTGGCGCTGTCTATATGAGAAACGGCACCTTTAAGATGACAGGCGGCACCATCACCGGGAACAAGGCGGAAGGAAACATTGACAGTAACACTTACAGCGGCTATGGCGGCGGCGTCTATGTCTATGCCGGTACAGCGAAGCTCACAGGCGGCTCCATTACAGGAAACACTGCCACAGGACGCGGCGGCGGAATCTATATAAACAGCGGTACGGTTACGCTCTCAGGTTCAATAAAAGTGACGGATAACTCTGTCACAGGCAGTATTTTGACGGATGCTTCAATTGGTGCAGGCGGCGGCATTTACATGAATAGCGGCACGCTGAACATAAAGACAGGCGTGGAGATTACGGGAAATTCAGCCATACGAGGCGGCGGTATCTACCAATACAACGGCACCATCAAAATGACTGGCGGTCAGATCACGGGCAATAGCGCAGATTACGGCGGCGGTCTGGTGCAGTACCCGACACAGGCAGGGACCTTTACCATGACCGGCGGTGTGTTGTGCGACAACACTTCCAATTTAAGCAGTGCGGGTAATGATGTGTACTCCATATCCGAGTCTGGCTATACCTACAGTGGCACAAACTATCCGACGGCTACGCTTGTTCGCGCGGCGGATATGGATTATACGGATGAGGGATATACTGCATCGTATAACGTGTGGAAAGACGATACCTACACGGGAACAAACCGCACGGCAGAGTATGTCGGAGACGGACAATATATTACGGAAAAGATCACGACCAGTTATAACCTGATGCTGACGGCGGAGAAATATGGGGATACGGAGGCGACTACGGTTGAGACCACAGAATTGACGGTAACGAGTCTCACTCTGACCGGAAAAGGAATTACAGACGGAACGAAAAACTTTGACAAGTCAGATGGTCTCACCTATACACCGACCAGCTACACAATGGATACCGGAGAAACGGAGACGGTCAGCACCTGGAGTGCCACTTCACTGGAAAATGCCGTGGCAGGCGACTGGACGGCCGGAAATGATTCAGATGAGTCAAACGGTCTGGTTCGTACGTTTGACAGCATTACTTACCATTGTAATGCTACGCTGGGCTTCGAAGGTGCTGTTGAAGGTGATGTAAAGAAAACAGTCCGGCTTTACGTGCAGGTGACACTTCCTCTTTCATCTGATGAGGCGGAAATGAGCATAGCAGCCGGAGGCCTGGATTCTTATGAGGTCGAAGAATCGGAGGATGGGAAATCCTTGATCCTTCTGGGATACTCCGATGTTCCGGAAGCGGCCAAGAATGACGCATCATTTGACCTTACAATTTATGTGAAAGCGATGAAAAATGGCGAGACGGTAGAACCGTCCTTTTCGGCCTGGATCGAGGGAAATGCGGCAAACAAGGAAAAACCGGTTACCATGGATCCCACAGCGGTGACGGTATCCGCTGCCGGAAAATATAATGTGACACTGCTTCCGAATTCAGAACTGGCCTACACAGGATATTTTGATATGGCTACAGGGGAGGAGACGACAAAGACAGCCTACGAGACTCAGGGAGATAACGGGACGATCATCTACGGCACGATCTTGGGCTACGGCATCACATTGTCCATGTGGAATGATGACACAGGTAAAGGGATGAAAGGACTTGAAATACCGGAAGGAGAGATTACATTTAGCCTCGCCATGACCGGTACGCTTTCCTCTACAGCAGAAGGCAGCGATCTGTCGATAGATGCGGCTCCTTATGTCTGGGCATATAAGGCCAATGAGAACACGGAGAGCGGCAGCAGCCTGAATGACGAGCTGCGCAATGTCAACATGAACTGGAATGATGAGGATGATTCGTCCAGTACGACGCAGTACGCATACGATGGCGCGCCCTTTAATACACGCGGTTCCAATACGTCCAGCTGTTATTCCGGCGGCGCATGGAGTGCGACAGGAAGTCAGCCAGATGGAACCGGTACCACCACCACCATACAGTTTTCTGTCAGCGGCTATACGATCGACAGTACATACAGCACCAAAAATCCGACACAGACGTCGGACGGCAATTCCTCGGAAGTTTTTGACAATAACTATTCGAGAGCTTTTTCCGCCGGATATATACAGATGCTGTATCCGATCGATACGGATGATGTGGGAGAAGACGATTACGGATATCTGTCTATCTATATGAAAGGGATTGTTTCAGAGCTTAATCTGACACCGGGACCAGGCGGGATCGTGTCAGCGGATACGTCTGATCCGGAGGATGAAGATCTCCAGCATTTTGTGAGCTGGTATGGGGAATCGGCATATACAGGCTATGCGACTAATGAAATTGTTTATCTGGATAATTATGTAGGGAATCAGACCGGTCTCTATATAACGGCAGGCAGTGGGGAAACGATTGTCAAGACCAATTATTTTAACAACGCTTCGAACAGCAAGCTTTCCGGTTCGGGGGGCACGGCTTCCACACCGCTTGGCTCTACGGTTTATATGGGAAGTGATATCAACTTTGGCAGTGCCGCGATAGACGCGACGACGCGGGAAGGCTACGACCCGCAGGAGGACAGCGCCATTGAGTACAATTACCTGACAGCGGTGAATCTGCTGCAGAAGTTCGATGCGGACGCCTATACCCCGACCGGTACCTATAAGGTTACGACGACCGAGTCGGCAACGACCTGGTCCGGCACGAAAACAACGACCTATGACCTTACGGTGCTGTATGCTGCGAAGCCGGATGGGACTAACTGGACAAAATCTGATGATTATCTCGACGGATACGATTCTCCAGCGCCGGAGATGGATCAGTATGGCGAGGAGAATCTGATCTATTTTGCATCGCTCGACGATCTGTATGCTTATTTTGAAGGGAAAGGAACAACAGGCGTATGTGTAGGAATCCTCTATGAGTTCCGGGACTGCTGTATCCGCAACGGCCGCAGCATTACCGTGACCTCAGAGATGACGGTCACCAATGATTTTAACAAAACCGGTCAGACCTGGTGCATCACAAACGACGTACTGGGGTGGAGTACTTACCGGCCGGATTACAAAGATGCGTATACGTACGACCTGTCACATGGAACTACGACAAGGATTGATTTGTCCTACCAGTATTCCTGGAGTGATACAGTATATGATGACACAGTCAGCGGCGTGACTGCATATGGAGCAGGCGGAGTGGAAACGCTTCAGGCTGCCTGCAAAGCTGCGGCAGAGGCATATACAGAAAAATCCGGCTACGGCTGCAGCTCTCAATGTGATTTTGCCAAGATAGCGGTCTATGAACCCAAGTATGTAAAGACGGAATACTCCGGAGGCTGGTCCGTCGAAGGGACACATTCCGGCTGGTATTCGGGAAACTGCCTGCTGCTCTATACGATGGAGAGCAGCATTGCGATCCAGGTCACAGATACCGTGGCAGGCTCCAACCTGCCGAAATCACAGTACGACATCGGCCAGGGAGAACGGACGGCGAACTTCCTTGTCACACCGACGCTTGCTTCGTCCAGCTCCATCGCCAATGAGCTGGTTTCAAACGGTACGCAGTCGGCGAAGGTGGAGATTACGATTACACTGCCAGAGTATCTGACCTACAACGAAGGGTCGCTCCAGTTTAACTACGGTACGGAGGATACAGATTATCAGGAGGGAGAACTTGGCTGGGATATTACTTATGTAAAGAACGCTGACGGAACGACTACGATTACGCTCTGCACCAATGTGACCGATATCAGCAAAACGCTTCCTACTGTCAGCTACAGCACGACCATTGGAACACCCGGCGCGGCTGCAGGTGAGGCTGGCGAGGTGCCCACAGGAGAAAAACTGACAACCACGGCGACGATCAATATTGAATATGAGGAGATTGGTCAGATCAGTACCTACGCGAAGGAAGCAGAGACCACCATTACAGTACTCAGATCGGAGGGAAGTCTGATCTGGATTGAAGCGAAGGGTACGCAGGAGCTGGGCACGGATCTTCTGTTTCATCTGTATTATAAAAATGAAACAGATACCGCCAGGACAATCGAGCTGGGAGATATCCTGCCCTACAATGGAGATAAACGTGGGACGTCGTTCACTGGAGGATATCGTGTGACATCCATTCAGCTGACGTTTGAGGATGCGGAAAGTTATAATGAGTTTCTGGCTGAGGTCGGTAATACAGCCAACACGTGCGGTATTATAAAGTACGGCTCGGGTTATGATTGTACGGATACGTCCAAACTGGGGGATGTACTGGATAACCTTGATGCTAATGGCACAGCGCTTACGTATAGTGCTTATACTACTGATACCTCGAATGGTGTGTATTCTGTCACCTATATGCTATCGAAAGAGGCACAGCAGGCGCTTACGCAGATGGCATCCACCGGCAGCGGACTCGGATTGTATTTCTATATCCCTTATGTGTCCGGAAAAACGACGGTCGCGATTGACGTGACTCTTTCCCCGATGGTGATGGAAAATGATGGCAGCTCGGGAACTGAGATGATTATAGATACAACAAGCGGCTCCACACAGCAGGGCGGCAATGTCTACTGGGATAACCTTTTTTACAGGGTATATTCCAGCGGCACAGTTAAGAATTCGACGGTTCTGGGAAGCGCGGGTAGCAGAGGTATCATAAACCGGAAGATTACCGGCATTGCATGGCTGGATCAGGATCAGGACGGCATATACAATTCGCTCAGCTCCGCGGATCAGCTGCTTGAAGGGATAGAAGTGTACTTATACTCTAGTACAGAGCCTGATACGGGAACATACACCAATGTAAAGACAGGGACGGACAGTACAGGAGATTACTGGACCGACGGGAAAACGACGCTTTACTCTACTAAACTGTCACTTTTAAACGGGACAACGGTGTATCCGGTGATCAATACCAACAGGCTCTTGGTGGCTCCGGTGAGTACAGGTTCGAATGGTTCTTACACCTTTGAGAACCTGTTTGCAGGTACTTATTATGTGGTGTTCAAAGATACCGACGGCAGCTATTATCTGGCCGGTACTACAGATTGTCCGATTGAATTTTCGAAGCTCAGTGTGACAACCGAACCGAGTCAGTCCGGTGCGACCAACAAAGCGCAGGCAGACTACAATTATGACACAGACGCTGAAAGCGACAGCGGCGGAGCGGCGGCTCTTGCACAGGCGGTCGTAATGGATGAAAATACAGCAAGCGGCACAGGCGGCATTGTGCTGCCGACAAGCCCCTCCGAAAATCCTTATGTTGTTGCAAACCTGAACGCCGGGTTCTATTTCATCAATCTGAATATGGAAAAAGAGTGGGAGAACATCATAAGCAATATTGAAGAAGGAACGGCGGTAACCTTTACAGTCACGGGAACGACGACGGATAACAGTGGGACTGTCACGACAGTGGTAAATGATACGTATACATTGACGCAGGGGAGCACATCGAATACCGTCAGTGTTTCGAAAAATGGCACGCCAGTCTCTTCTTCCCCGACGGTGACGGTGGCGGAAGATACAGAGAACCGCACCGTGACCTGGACCCTTGGAACGGTGGTGCTGCAGGCAAAGGGCTCAAATGGGTCCTCCGCTACCACGATCTCATACGACGTCACAGAAGCAGCAGTGGAACCGGTGAAGGACGCCAACGGCACAGTGACAGGAACTCAGAAGCTCACCGGCTTCGTGACCAGTGTAGAGACAACCGGCGGCGATGGCGCGTCATCCTCGATCATGTCGGTGACTGCGACCAACACGCAGGTTCTGTATGAACTGGCACTGTACAAAATCAGTACAAGCAACAACACGGTATCGTACCTTTCCAATGCGGAATTTACACTCTACACAGATGAGGCCTGTACGACAGAGGCTGCTCTGGTCACGAATGGAGCAAGCGGTACGTCCGGGGCATCTGTCAGCAGCACGACTGGCATCAGCACCACAGATACTGATGTCGGAAAGCTTTATATCGGCCAGTTCACCGAGGGTACCTATTATCTGAAAGAGACCGTTGCGCCGTCCGGCTACGAGTTGAACCAGAGCATCTGGAAGATTACGATCAAATATGAGAATGACTCAACCACGACGGATGATGACTCGAACTGGACTTATGTTCCCAAGATCAGTGTGACGCTGGTGCAGGAGGCGGACGGGACTGCAATACCGGAAGCGAAGCAGCAAACGGATACCTTTAGTCTGACCGATGCGTCTACTTCACCTGCTGCATCGACGACGGGAGATACAGATACCGTATATGTGGCATCGACAAGGAACGGAAGTGTTACAGGCAGCGCGGATCCTTACACTCTGTATACCTTATCGTTCCAGATGGCGAACGAGATTATCTATGCTCTGCCGCAGACCGGGTCCGTCGGTATTGTATGGCCGACACTTGCAGGCATTGCGCTGATGCTCGCGGCATTGGTGATCAACGAGAGAAAGAGGTGGATGGCAGATGCGTAAAAGACAGATGTTGGAAGGACAGATGTGGGAAATACAAATGCATGGAATCCGGACACATGAAATTCAGCCATGGGTAAGGCAGATACGGAAAATGAAATTTCTGGGGAACCGGGTATGTGAGAAGCAGATGCAGGAATACGGGCGGGGGAGGATGGCAGATGAATAAAAAACAGATTCGAAAAATACAGGAGCGTGAAAGACTTACAGAAAAAGTCCGTGACGGATAATAAAAGATGCCGGGCGAGCGGCGCACGCCCGATCAGACACAAAAGATAAAAAATAGAAAGAACAAGAAAGAACAAGAAAGAACAGAAATACGCAACTGACAAACAACCGCAAACAAAAAGGAATTGTAAATCTGGCGGTCGAAACGGGATCGCCCACAAAAACAGGCAGCCGAAACGAGCTGCCAATATGAAAAGGAGATTGAGGATGAAAAGGATATGGAAAAAAGCAGCGGCGCTGCTTATGATGCTGGCGATGGTACTGGCGATGGGAACGACCGCAGGAGCGGCGGAGGCTACGACGAGCGCAAAAGGGACACTGGAGGTTTCACAGACAGCTAACTCAGATGGGGATTACTATGTGACGAACTCTGCGTCTGTTGAAATCACAGGAGCGCCGACAGATGGCACAACAGTAAGTTTTGTTACCTATCAAGTTATCTATGCTACGTATGATAAAACAACGAACGAATTGACCTGGCATCTGACAGATTGGGCAGAGAAAGCACTGACAACGGATTGGAATAGCTTGACCAAAATGTATGGCAACGAAACTGAAGCGATTGAGGCGATTTCCAGTTTGACAGGTTCCAATGCCTTGACGACAGGATCCGGTACTACAGAACAGAACACAATTGTTAATCGCCTGGCGGCGTATATCAACTACCAGAATTCACAGGGTACACCTGTCGACGAATATAGTACTACATGGTCAACAGCTACTAGTAGTATATATTCTGCAAACCTCGAACTTGGTTCTTATTTAGTGATTCCGACTGCGACGGACTGGTCTTTCCTGAATATGCTGGTGAGTGTGGATGTATCTGAAACTCCGACAAACACGAATGCTGGTACGGGCAGCGAAGAATGGCTGCTCGCGGCAAAGGATGCGGTACTGAAAGGCAATAAAATATCAATCGACAAAACAGTCAGTGAGACAGGAAATACTGGATCCTATGGTGAAACCGCTGATGTACAGATTGGCGACACCCTGTATTACTCGATAAAAGTGTATGTGCCGAAGTTTGCAGCAAACGACAGTGAACATATATTCACAGTAACGGACGTGGCGAATAATTTGAAGATTAAGGAAAGTTCTGTTGTCGTGACGCCGTATGATTCGAGTGACACGGCAAGAACAGCATTGGAATCTATAACCAACTACACTGCAGGCGTTACAGTTGCATCAAATGTCAGTACTTTGACAGTTAACTTTACAAGCCAGTATTATAGTACATTTTATTCAGGTGGTACCTATCCTTATTCGTATGTCATCATTACATATGAGGCGGAACTGCTTTCTTCCGCGGTGACTTATTCTGATGGCGGCAACAGCAATACGGCGACGATGACCTATGATTATGATAATCATGATTCAAAAAATGTAGAATCTACAGCAAAAGTTTATACCTATTCACTGGATCTGACGAAGTATGGAGAAAGTCGGAATGGGTTGTCCAATGCGTCCTTTAAGGTTTATTACTATAAAGATGGTGAAACAACTCCGACATATTTGAAATTTATTCAAAATTCAGATGGATCATACAGCGTAGTAGACAGCACGTACAGCGGAGCATCTCTTGAAGCAGTTACAACTACAGACGGTGGAACACTTACGCTGACAGGCCTGGATGATGAGGTGGAGTATTTTATTGTAGAGTCCGTGGCACCGTCTGGATACTCGCTGAATACGAATATTCTGAAATTTAAGATTACGGAAGATTCAGCAACAGCCGGAACGATTGATACAGTAACTGCTAATGAGTATACGACTTATGATCCGAGTGCAACAAATGCTGCCTTGACTAGCGGAATGACATGGATAGCAGCTAAGGATGGAAACAATAGCGCGAAGCTCACCATGTTTGTCACCGATACGAAGATTTCCGCCCTCCCCGCCACCGGCAGCATCGGCATCATCGTCTTTACCATCGCGGGTGTGATCATCATGATCCTGGCTCTGGTGCTGATCAATTCGGGGAAGAGCAAAGCAAAGAAGGCATGACAGTGACGATTCGGGACAGTACTTCGCCTATACTGCGAAGTACGCCCGATAAAGGAATGTGACAGCGAATGAGTAAACCGGGAAATTCGTTTGAAGCAGTGAAAGCGGATTTGATGAATTCAGGATGGAATACGAAAGATTGTGGCCAGAATATGAGGCGCTACAGCTGTTGATTACGGAAGAGAAAGAACGGACTCTGACTCAGACGGAGTTCCCGGAGATGGAAAAACGAGTGAATTTCAGGATTTTCTACAGGGATAATCAGAAGATGAGGACTTTCGCAGAGAATACGAAAGTATTCAGCCGGATATGGATGAAATCCAAGTGAGTAATGAGGCAAAAAAGTGCTCATGATGCAATGATTATGTCATAAACTCAAAAATTTAATAAGTTTGTGGAACGAATGCAACAAACCTTGACTTTCACATCCTTTTATGACATACTTTCTGTCAGAAAGGTGGGGTGGCATCTATGCTCAGGCATGAATTGAAGAGACGGGATCTGTACCTTGATAAAATGATTGCTTTTCAGGATACGGAGATGATCAAGGTGATCACCGGTATCCGCCGCTGCGGGAAGTCAAGTCTGATGAAGCTTATGATAAGCCATTTGAAAGAGAGCGGCATTCCGGATCAGCAGGTCATTGAAATGAATTTTGAATCAATGGCGTTTTCTGATATGACGTCCAGAGATTTTTATGAGTATGTGAAAGAACGCATTATTCCGGAAAAGCGGATGTACCTGTTCTTTGACGAAGTACAAAGGATTACCGGGTGGGAAAACGCAGTGAATTCATTCCGGGTCGATTTTGATTCTGATATTTATATCACAGGTTCAAACGCGTACCTCTTGTCCTCGGAGCTGTCTACCTATCTGTCAGGGAGATATGTGGAAATCAAGGTGCTTCCATTGTCTTTTAAGGAGTTTCTGGATTTTCATGGATATACCGTGACAGAAAAAAAGACTCCCTCCGGCACTGTCCGGAAGCGTATCACCGATGCGGACGGAGATGCCTATGATGCCAAAGAACTCTTTGGAGAATATGCCCGTTATGGCGGGATGCCCATGCTTGCTGATATCGGTCTGGAACCGGACCGTGTTGCGGCTGCGCTGGATGGTGTGTATTCCGCGGCAGTGGTCAATGATATTCTGGAACGGGAGCGGCGTAAGGGGCAGCATATGATCACAGACTCCGTTTTGCTGCGAAAGATCATTATGTTCCTTGCTGATAATATTGGGAGCAATGTTTCTGCCACCTCCATTGGAAATACGCTTACAAACGAAGGGCTGCTGGAGGAAGGAAAACGGAAGAGCAAACCGGCGGTCAGGACAATACAGGCTTATATTGAAGCATTAAAAGAAGCGTATATTTTTTATGAGATAAAACGTTTTGACATCCGTGGCAAAGAATATCTGCGCACTCTTGGCAAGTACTATATTGTTGATACAGGGCTGCGTAATTATCTCCTGGGATATCGGGATGGAGACACCGGGTATATTTTGGAAAATATTATCTTTTTCGAACTGATGCGGCGGGGATACGATATTGCGATAGGTAAGATTGATAATAAAGAAGTAGACTTTATTGCGACAAAGGCAGATGAGAAAAAGTATATTCAGGTCACGGAGAGCATGAATGCCCCGGAAACACGGGAACGGGAGCTGGCACCGCTTCGTAAGATCAAGGATAACTACGAAAAAATTGTGATCGCGATGGAGTGCGATATGCCACAGCCGCAGGATGGCATTAAGGTGATTCGGGCAATGGATTTTCTTCTGGGGGACTGATCGTGTGTCGGGTTCTTTCCATTTGGGGCGATTTGGCGAATAAATATCGGAATAATTATTGGTTTGAGAAAGAAAAGAAACCTTGACATTTCCAACCGGATTGAGCAGAATAGGTTTATTACAAAAGGCTGTTTGTCCGATTGGGAAGGGGTGTGGAAATATATGGGATTTTATTTGAACGGAACAAGCGCGTACAGCCTGTTTCAGGAAGACTATTCGCTTACTTATTTTGTTGATAAATCGGGTATTTTGAATGAACTTGTGCCGATTCTGGAATTAAAGAACCCGGCGAAGATTGGCGGGGGAAAAGGGAAGGATCCAAAGTATGTGTGTATTACCAGACCCCGCCGCTTTGGAAAGACCGTGATTGCAAATATGATCGCTGCCTATTTCGGGAAAGGAATCGATAGCAGTGCGGAATTTGATACGCTGCAGGCAGCGTCATATGACTGGTATAAGAAGCATCTGAATACGCATAATGTCATCCGTATTTCATTTAACGAGTTGCCGGATGAACCTGTGACATACGCAAGCTATATGGCCAGGATAAAGAAACGCCTGCTTAAGGATTTGAGAATGGCGTTTCCGGAAGCGGAGATTGAGAAAGAGGATGCCGTCTGGGATGCGCTGACGGCTGTCTATGAATATTGCGGTGGGGAGAGGTTTATCTTTGTTCTGGATGAATGGGATTATATTTATCATCAGGATTTTGCCACAGACGCAGATCGGGAAGCTTTTACGAAGTTCCTCAGTAACCTTCTGAAGGATAAATCATATGTAGAGATGGCTTATATGACGGGGATTTTGCCGATCGCGAAGTATTCCAGCGGTTCGGAACTGAATATGTTTTTTGAATACACGATGGCCTCGAAAGCGAAATACAGCGAGTACTTTGGTTTTACAGATGAGGAAGTGGATGATCTTTATCAGAAATATCTGAATGTGCAAAAGGATCCGAGGCTGTCCAGAGAGGACCTGGAATTCTGGTATGACGGATATCAGACATTTTCCGGCATACGGCTGTATAATCCGCGTTCGGTGGTTGGAGCACTCAGTAACAATCAGGCGGCCAATTATTGGACCAGCTCAGGACCGTATGATGAGATTTATTATTACGTGAAGGAGGATATCGGTGAGATACGGGATGAGATTACGGAGCTGATCGCCGGAGGGGCTGTTCCTGCGAATGTGCAGGAATACGCGTCGACATCTATGGCATTAACTACCAGAGACGAGGTTTATTCGGCAATGGTTGTTTATGGATTTCTCACCTGTGCAAACGGCTGTGTATCTATTCCTAACAAAGAATTGATGGATAAATTCGCGGATATGGTGAAGCAGAAATCAGATTTTGGATACATGCACAGGCTTGCCGTTGAATCTGGAAGAATGCTGAAAGCAACATTAGCCAGTGATACAAAAACCATGCTTGAAATTCTTGAACGTGCACACGATACAGAAAGCCCTTTGATTCGCTATAGCGATGAAGCGGAACTTTCGAAAGTGATCACGTTTGTATATCTCCAGGCACGTGAATTTTATGACGTACGGCAGGAGGACAGATCAGGAAAGGGCTATGTGGACTTTGTCTTTTATCCTTACCGGAAGACGGATGATGGCTTTATTGTAGAACTGAAGGTTGATGATACCGTGGAAAGTGCGATTCAGCAAATCAAAGACCGAAATTATGTGCTGGGATTTGACGGTAAACTGGGAGACAGACCGAGATGCACCGGCAGAATTCTTGCTGTAGGTATTGCGTATGACAGAAAGGATCCGAATAAGCGCCATACGTGCAAGGTAGAGGTTTTGCGTGGAAGGAAATAAGGGATTTTTCAACTGAAGTACGGTATTCGCTCTCAGTTATAGGAAATGATAAATGATGTAAATCATTTTTATTTTGTGCTGTTGCTGTGTGCCGGTGGCACATGTTTTATGTCCTGATTTTCGAAGAAAATCGAGGACGCAGGCAAAGACTGAGCTTGGATTGAAACAATGAGAAAGATCAGACGGAGAGAGAAAACTGAAGGAATCCAGGGAAGAAATCCGGCCCTGCTTCTGCTGTTTGCAGCAGGCTTCCTGCTGGTGCTGTATCCGGTGGCCGGCAACCTCTGGAATTCGTACCGGCAGCATCGGCTGGCGAATACGTATGAGGCAGTTGTGGAAAGCTTGGATGAGGATCAGTATGAGGAATTGTGGGAGGCGGCGCGGGAGTACAATGCTACGCATTCGCCGTACCAGGTGCCGGACGCGTTTGCCGGGGGCGAAGTGCTTGCCGAGGAGGAGGACGAGGAGTATCTGATGTACGAAAGCCTTCTCAACGCAGCCGGCGACGGTATTATGGGATATATTGAAATTCCAAAGATTGATATCAAGATCCCGATTTACCATGGGACGGATGATGAAGTGCTGGCGAAAGGAGCCGGGCATTTGTATGGCTCGTCTCTGCCGGTCGGCGGGGAGGGGACGCACGCGGTCATCGCGGCGCACCGGGGACTGCCGTCGGCTTCGCTTTTTACGGATCTGGATCTCCTGGAAATCGGGGATCAGTTTTACTTGTATATTCTGGATGATATTCTTGCTTATGAGGTAGATCAGATCCTGGTGG